>NZ_JAMYQF010000050.1:0-50432 GCF_040320745.1 Mesorhizobium sp. M0621
GAGCCTAAGCTATGCCGATCCAGCTACCGCTAAGTGGAGGAAGTGTTGGTCAAACTCGCACACTCGGCATAATTTGGCTGTCGGCATAAACCGCGTTATGCCGCGAGTGCATAAGCAGGTTTCGACTAGCGACGCAATGACCGCCCAGTGTTCGGCACCGCTGTCAGAGCCGGCGAAGAGCGCGGTTTAATCGGCCTAGGCGCTCGCGAGAGCATGCAGCCGATGGCCGTCCGGCACAGGTGTCAGCTATGACCAACTGCACCATTTCATCGCGAGCGGCGTATGGGACGCGGCACCACTCGAGGCTGCGCCATTTGCTGAAGTCGATAGCCAAGTTGGCGGTGACGATCCCTGGCTCGCAGTTTTCGTTCGCGCAGAAGGCGTTCGTTCAAGCAGGGTAAACACGGTACGCCGGTGACAGAAATTGGTGGTAGGACAGAAGCACGCGATCCCGAACTCCCACGAGTCCAACCGACGGCAAGCTTATTTGTGCACGCAACTTCAAGACAGCCAAATTGTAATGATTCGTTTTTGATTATGAAACCGTTGACTTAGTCTTTCCTATGCTTCGCTCGGCATTTGGAAGTAGAGTTTTACAAACCCACATTTTACAATTCAATAATTCCGAACTTCAGCGCTTTTATAGCTGCGGTTGTTCTGCTGACAGCATCCATTTTGCGCATTACGTTTTTTACGTGGAAATTAACGGTGTTTACAGATATCCCTACAATCTTACCTATTTCCCACGATGACTTGCCTTTCGCAGTCCATAGTATGCACTCTTTTTCTCTTGGAGAAAGCTTAGGTATCTCCTCGATGCTCCTCGAATTAGCGAACTTGCCAACTCTCAGATGGAAATGTAAAGCCGCCAGCTGCAAGTACATGATTGCTCTATTTTGGAATTCGCCGTCCCAGGCTTGCGCAAAGTTCATGATCGCCAAGCGGCCGCAGGGGCCGTGCAATGGAACGCTAATGCCCGATCTTAAGCCGAACGTCGCCGCCTCGTCGAAAATGCGCCGTTCGTCTTCAGTCGTGCTTTCATCGTTATACACCTCGCTCCACCGAAAGGCTTCCGCTCGCCTTCGACTCCTCTTGATGGTAGGGTCTATCCTGTGATAACCCCTTTCGAAATAGCGCTCCTGCCATTCATCGGGATAATTCAGCATGACCGCCGGATCGCCTCGGACCGGCTTTAAGCCTTTTTGGTCTGGTCCAAGAGAGCCATACGCGATCCACGGACAATCAAAATTCAGGGCAAAATCAGATAACAGGTCGAACAAATGCTCGGATTTTGCAACACGATCGGTTTGGTCGAGAAATCGGCCAAACTCGAGCGCAAACGCTCCCTTGGCAGCCTCAGGGAAATGCATCGCAGGGGCCAAAGAAAACTGGTCGGACACTCTGGTTGACAGCCCTCGAAGTTGAGAGACAGCAGTCATCCGCAGACGTTCCATGGGTTCTGCTCCCTAGCCATTTGCGCTGGATGTTGTCACTGGCGCACCAAAGCTGCGGGCTATAAGGCTACGGCTTCGCGCGCAGTCCTCAGCAGGCCAGCATCGTCAAGCTCTAGCATCTCAATGCAATCAGCGTAGTTATTTTTATTTGCACTTATTTTATGCTATCGTTATACGGACGCAACATAGCTAAAACATAAGTACCGTAAGATTTTTGTATCCCTATGTCGTTATATGACATCAGTATTGTGGAGCGTTTTACAAACCGCATCTTTAGTCGGCGCGTGCAAACACATTGGCGAGAAAGAGGTCAAAATCCGGCCTCAGATCGGCGTGTCAAGCTACTACATCGGTGGCCAAGAATTTTCTTGAACCTGCTTGGTCCGTGCGGTGGTGCGCTGATTCGGGGCCAGCTCGAATAATTGGCCATCCTGTCTGAGACCGGTAGCACCTGGAGCGCCAAGAGCTTCATGGTAATGTCGGTTCGCCGTGACTGAAAAGCCCCCGGGGGATGTGACAACTTCATTGTCAGCGGAGGTCGGTCGGTCGCCGTGACATCCAACTTCAGGTCCACCAGAGAACTAGATCCTGCCGGGCGAATCCGAAGAAGCTGTTCAGCACCAGGCGTCGCTTTCCATTCCGTGATTGTCTGGTAACGCCATGCACGAAACCACCGTCGATCAGGGCGATGTCGCCGGCCCTGAGCTGGAACTCGCGACAAGGAACGTCTTCAAGATAGGAGTCCGAATAGGGATATCCCGTGGTTTCCACACCTTGCGACTTTCGGTCGGTGACTGTCGGCTTGTGATACCACAGCCGCAGATTGCCACCTTCCTCGGCGATGCTGGGGTAAAAGTTGAGTGCTGCGACGGTGTTGTTCGCCACCGCAGAAAGCTCGTATTCGCTCCCGGCAGACAGGACTTGAGCGACATCGTCGTGGGGGTCGAGAGAATACGTGCCCCCGTCAGACCAACTCAGAGCGCGACAGACATTGGCCTGACCCTGCTCCGAGCGAGCCAACCGCAATTCAATGCCTTGGTTGTGAAGCTCGCGCTTCAACGCGTCGAATAATGCTCGGACCGGATCAACCAAATTGCCGAAAAGGGCATCGACGTACGGTCGCGCAGTTTCTGACTCTGCGAAATAAGTGGCCGCATCCTTCCTATAATGGGATGCGCCGACATATTGTCCGGGGACGCCATCTTTGCGCTCCCTGAGACCGGGGCTGCCAACAAAGTTCGCGGTGATTTCTTCGGCTATTTGCGTACTGAAAGCTTGCTTGACGTGCAGAGCGGTGATCTCACCTTTTAGGACTGAGAGGATCTCCGCAGTGCTGATCGAGCCGGTTCGCTCTCTGATCGCAACGGGCGAGATGGCTGACGTTTGAAATACCGGGTTAGACATTGGCTTGCTCCTGTAGTGCGTGATCAAGGATGGCGATGCCATGATTAAGTTCGACATCGGTGATGGTTATCGGCGGCAGGACTTTGATAACGTCGCGATTTGGCCCTGAGGATTCGATCAGCAGGCCATTTTCGAACGCGACATCATGCACACGACCGACAACGGCCTGCGAACGGCACTTGAGGCCTGCCATCAGACCGCGGCCGCGCTTTTGTTCGATGCACTTAGGAAATTTCGCAACGATGCGGTCAAGGTGTCCCTGCAGCTTGACGGCCGTCTGCTCGACGCTTGCAGTAAACTGCCTGTCGGACCACATTTTGCACATGGCCCCTGCAGTCACGAAGGCGAAATTGTTGCCTCTGAAGGTTCCGCTGTGTTCTCCGGGATTCCATACATCTATGTCGGGGCGAATAAGAACAATGGAGAATGGACTACCTGAACCGCTCAGTGACTTGGAAAGGCACACGATGTCGGGTTCGATTTTCGCGAACTCGAAGGAGAAGAAATCGCCGGTTCGGCCGGCACCTGCCTGGATGTCGTCGACGATCAAAACAACGCCGTGCTTACGGCAAATGCGCTGAATTTCTATGAGCCAAGCTGCGGGTGCGGCGTTCATGCCGCCTTCTGCCTGAACGGTCTCCAGAATGATCGCGGCAGGCTTTTCTATGCCGCTCCCTGGGTCGGCCAAAACGTAGTCGATGTAACCCGCGGAATCAAAAGCTTGGGTCGGATAGCCGTCATAGGGGACGCGGATCACATCGTGGCGCGCAACACCGCCTAGTTCCCTGGTTGACGCCGAACCGGACACCGCCAGAGAGCCGAGTGACATGCCGTGGAATGAATTTGTGAAGGCCATCACGCTCGAGCGGCCGGTATATTTTCGCGCCAACGCCAGCGCGGCTTCGTTGGCATTTGTGCCGGTCGGCCCAGGAAACTGTATCTTGTAAGAAAGGCCCCTGGGCTTCAGGATCGAATCGACAAACGCTTCAATGAAGTCACGCTTCGCCGCTGTATACATATCAAGCGACAGAAGAATGTTCTCGCCAACGAGATATTCGATGGCGGGTGCAATAATATTCGGGTTGTTGTGCCCGTAGTTGAGTGCGCCGGATCCTACAAGGAAGTCGATATATGGATTACCGGTCTCGTCCCAGATTGTCGCCCCGATGGCCTTCGTAAAGATAGTTGGAAACGATCGCCCATAGCGACGAACGTTTGACTCATAGGCCGTGAAGGCGTCTGTATTCATTTTTTTTGGTCCTCTGCACGTAGGGGTCGCGTCGAGCGAGAGAGCGATTTGATGCCTTTGGCAGGCGGATCTTCCGCCCGGGCTGTTCTGATCTTTCATGTTATACTGGACGACAGGTTGAGTCGGATTGGGGCGCTGCGTCTGCTGCACAGATTACTTCAGACTGGCCTTGCGTGGTGGCTCAGTCTGCTGTACAGATTCACTTCGAGACCTCCAGGGTCGTAACGTTGCTCTGTATGCCCGATACCTCTATGCGCCGAAACAAAACCTTTTCTACAGTTGTCGGGCAAACACCGAAACTACAGCATCTGGTAGTTGACGCATCTGCTCATCGCCCACGAAGCGCCTGACGTTGATAAAATCAATAGCTTGGCGCCAACGCCGATGGAGGCCGCGCGTACGGGATCACGCTCGCTTGACGTGAAAAGACAATGACTTCGGCGGAAGGCATTGGCGGTCCAAAGCAATTCGCCTCGCTGGCTCGGCGGTTCAGGCGGTCGGCCGGCATCCTGTCGCATCCGGTCCTTTGCATCGGCGGCAAAAAACTGGGCTTTCAAACAGATCGGCGTATTCGTCGCATAGAAGATTGCCCAATACGTGACGCCGTTCAAAATCCATGGAGCAGAGAGTGACGTCGCCGTTTGGAAGAAGAACATTCCGATATTGTCCTTCGTCCACGCATGTCAACGCTCCGACCACTGGCTGCCCTGGTTCAACGATCTTGGGGTCGACGCTTCCACCCCTGCTACTCACCGGTCGCGCGCGAACTTACGCTTCGGCAGGGATAATGTCGACGAAGTCGGGATGGGCCTCTCCCAAAACCGCGAATCGAATTGAGGGGATGTCCGCGTCGACGAGTTGACGAACCAAATCGCGAAACTTGTCTCCGACGAGGCGGCTATCCATGTAGGCGCCATCGTCGAAAACATGGACCACGAATACCCGCAAGCGCAGCGCTTGCAAGCGTTGTAGATCCCGCTCCTTCATTCCCCCAAGCATCGTGAAAATCCTGGTGCCGTCGCCTATGGCGGAAGCGTGCTCGACCATTTCGGTGCAGTCCGGATTGAGCCTAGGCTCGGAGTATCCGGCGAAAATAATGTCGACGGAAGTTGGTACGCGCGCCAGACACCGCCTGAAATGTTCTAGACTAAGATGCTTCGAATGAGATACCTTTCTTTGCGGTCCGCGAACGTGTCCTGCGGACAATATGAACATCCGACGATGCATCATGTGGTCGTCGTTATCTCCAAAATTCTGCCGGCTGGGATGGCAGAGCGCAGTTCCGGTAAAATCATCTGTTATGACTCCCACTTCTCTCTGGTCCTGCATAACGTCCAGAATGGTGTCGTTCGGCTTATTGACACCGCCCGTTAGGACCATGCGAATGAACTCGGCCCAATCTTCGCGTTGGCGGCAGTCAACGGCCAGCTTCCTCTTTTTGCCGAGCGGACTCTCAAACGAATTTTGAGCGCATCGCCGGAACGGCAGGACGACTAAATTGCAATCTGTCGAGCGTCAGCCGCTGCGGAAAGTGCTAACCATACCGGTTGATGGCCGGCGCGCCGCCGAGATGCGCGTAGAGGATCCTCGACCCCTTCCGGAAACAAGCCCTGCTGGACGAGGTCCATCATTCCTTGCATCGATTGCCCTCGTAGACGGGATCAGTAATGATTCCCTCGAGCCGCGCACACAGGCGGATGGCCTCCTTCGTTTCCTCGGACGGAATGTCATAGTGCGGGTATGCGTAGTCCTCGAGCAACACCACGTCGTCTCGACAAGTTCCGTTCCGAGATCGACGAGCTCCGCTGTATGTTGGGCAATCTTTAGCACCTGCGCCTTTGGTCTTTGCAGGGGGCAGAGGCATCGATACAGACCACATTGCGCTGTCGACCGTGGTGGGCGAATTGAACGAGCATGCCGGCGCGTTGAACCTGTGGCCGTGCAAACAACGATACAAGTCGAAGGAAAACGCAAGCTGTTTTTCCTGAGCGCGCACCTCCTCCGCGAACCCCACGTAGCCCAGGCCGCCGTTCGGGTGAACAGACGCTCCAGCTGGTATCGCATAAGACCCCTGACTTGACTTCATCGAGCGCCTGTTCCCAACTGCGGCGGATTCCGATATCGAAGGCCTCGTCGACGAGGCGTACTTCTGCTCCCATGATCTGACTCAAGAGAATGTTGCCGACCCGGTCGTAGACGGCATCCTCATGGGGTACCCATCTCTCCTGAACCAAGAGACATTTATGCCAATCTTGGCGGCTACCGCGGCGACCATGCGCGTGTGGCTGGACTGCACGCCGCCGACGGTGACGAGCGTATCAGCATTTGACGCGATTGCGTCGGGGATGATGTATTCGAGCTTGCGGAGCTTGTTTCCGCTGAACGCGAGACCGGAGTTGTAGTCCGCGCGTTTGACGCAGGTTTCCACCTTGCCTGCCTGGAGAGGCTGTCGAGCTTCTCGATGAGAGTGGGGCCAATGTGAGCGGATAGTGTCCGAACTTTTCGAGCATTTCTTCTCCGGCAACACGCGATGGAGCTGAATGAGCCATCCACGATTCATATGGAGGCGTCTTTGGTTTGACGTCATCTGCATTTCCGGCGCTAAGAGACCCGTTTACTTTTCCAGCGCCTCGTTCGGCCTTGAGAGTTGCAACCGCACGCCGGCCTGCGAGAGAACCAATGCGTATGGGATTCAAGAACTGCATCTCCTGCGTTAACTACAATGACCGGATTGCGGTCATCAGTATTCCTTTGGTCCAAATTTTGCCAGCTTGAGCACTGACCTTGTCATGGCGCCTTAAGGCAGCAGCAGCGATATGGCCAGCATTTTATCGCGCTGGAGCAAATTTGCGGACCCATTCGTCACCTCATCAAGGTCTGGCTCGGATATAACTTCCTTGCAACTGTCGAAATGCTCAGCCCTTTGGCCAGCTCGGCTAACGCAGCCAGTCCGCCAGATAAGAAAGAGCACGCTTGCGAAATACGCCAGCTGAAGGAGCAGCGAACAAGCCAGCGTCGTGACGATTGCTGTGCCGATGGAATGAGAAGCGAAGTAGGCGGTCAGAACTGTGCTGCAAAGGACCATTCCCAGGACGGGGCAGAAGATTCTGAAGGGCAATGCCGTTCTCCTGGATTGTCCACCAGATCATGCAGCGGCATTGTCGGCCGCAACATGGGTCTGGCAGTTCTTCGGGCAGACGCGGGCGCAGGCTCCGCAGCCAATGCAGCGGCCGGGATGGTCGACGACCATGATCATGCGATTGAGCTCGCCATCGAAATCGTCGTCTTCGCCGTCGCAGGCGCCGAGGATTTCACCCGCGTCATCGACGCCGCAAAGATGCATGACTTCGCGCGAGCAGACTTTGAAACAGCGGCCGCAGCCGATGCAGGTCGCGCCGTGTATCGCCGTGAGATATTCCGGCATCCATCCGGAGCCGTCGCGGGTGGTGAATGTGCTCCTCATGGTAACTTCTTCATTGCAGCGAGCTCTCTCCTGGCACCATCCAACTCGGCAAAAACGGCGAACGTTTCCTCCGCAACTTCCTCTATCTCCGTCCATTTTCCCGGGAGATCCTCTGCAAGGTCGCGCAATTTCATCTTGGCAACTGCCGCGCGCAGCTGAAGCTTTCGGACTTTCGTTCCCATCTCATCCAGCTTTGACATAGATCCTTCCTCGAAATCGGTGTCTTCACGCCCGTGCCACGTCGCGATAGGCTTCAGTGGCTGAGGTCGCATCGTCGACCAGGTTCGTACCGACCTCCCCGAGTTGCCGGAACGTCTCGAAGCCGAACCGATGGACGTCTTGACAGAAAGACGAACGGCCCGACCGTGAAAAGCTCGGGCCCGAAGTCCTTATGGTTTTCATCTCCCCGATTGGCGATGTCACCGGGCGGAAACGCTCCGCAATCGCAAAGTGCGAGGGCGGTGTAAAACATATCGAGTCTCCACAGCACGACCGGATCGGGGTAGCCCAGCCACGGATCGCTTGGCGCTTTTTTCTGGTGCCGATGAAGTCGGCCAGCAGCGTGGCGTCCGATTTGGCGCGGCATCAGACATTTCGCCTTCTCCTCATTTCAGTCCTCTTCCTCGAAGTACGATGTCTGTTTTCTGAGCCGGCTACTTCGGTCACACTTGCGCAACCGACGCCTGGCTCGGCGCCGCTGATTCCACGCAATTGATGTCCTCGGGCCGACCTTGAACACGTCCTCGACTGCGAAGTCTTCCACGCGAATTCGCGTCGAACATCACTTCCGCGGCAATGCGGCCACTGGTCATGAAGATTTGAGCCTCGATCCTGCTGCAAACGATCAACCAAGTGCTGCATCGACCCTCCTTGCTGCGGTCACGGCAGGGAAATGGACGAATTGGCCAGTAAGCCATTTCGACCAATTACCCTTTTTTATCTTTCTTCCTCGGCCGACCGCGCTTTGGCACCTTCGGGAAACTATTTTGCGCAGCGGCAAAGAGAGCGCCGCAACAAGCCTTCGCACCCCTGTACTTGGCGAGGGCCTGCAGCAAATCCGGCAGATGCTGCTCTTTCAATTCGGCCGGGATAGGCTCCGGATCGTCCAGCGACGTCAGTGCCAATTCGACCAACTCGATGGCGCGATCATTGTTGCCGTTCTCGTGATAGTACCGGGCGACCGCGGGATAGGATCGGAACTTGGGACTGTCGCCTTGCGGGGGATTCATCGCCAGGATGTGTTCGGACAGCTCCTTGCCCATCGCGAAGCGCTCAGCAGGGGGAAGGCGCGAATGGTCATTGGCCGGATGGAAAAGTTGCTCTAGCGCCGAAACCATCCAATCCTCGGAATTTTTGTCGATCGCGTCGCGAACCAACTGGCGCATCACGGGCAAGCCGGTCCACATGTCTTGTATTTTGTGAAGCAACAGATGTGCATGGGCCAGGCGGAAATTGAGGTCGTCCGGCATCAAGGCGATGCCCTCTTCGATCGCCCAGAGCGCGGTCTTCCAATCTTCCAGCTTCACCGCCGCCCAGAACCTGTCATCGATCGGCTTCTTCAGCGCTTGTTCACGCGCCAGGGGTTCGCTTGTGGCAATCCGCTGCTGATCGGCGGCTTTCGCTTTGTTGCTGGTAGGCCAGCTGCCGTTGAACACTTTCGGCAAAACCTCACCGAGTTGGCTCGGATGACCGATAAAGGCGATGCAGCCGTCTCGGGCGACTACGAACGAGGTCGGAATCCCGACGCAAAAGCTGGGTTCCCTCCAAAGCTTCTTCATTTCGCCTGTGAAGTCGAACCCAATCCGATGATTCAGATCCGGGCACTTTTCGGCCAACCACGCGTCCAACTTGGTCCGGGCCTCGACGGCCGTTTGAGCGTCTTCATCAGCCGCGATCCCGACGACCTCAAGTCCGCTGTCCCTGTATTTCTCCTGTAGCTGCATCAGCTCGAGCATCTCCGCCGCAGATAGTTCGCACCAAGTTGCCCAAAATTCGACGATATAGACTTTGCCGGGCTGGAAGTCCGCAAGGGGCTCGCCACGCAGCCAGTCCTCCACTTGGATCGAAGGAGCCGGTGACCCCATCCGCAACATCATCTTGCCCTCCAAAGCTGTTGCCAAAGGTTGCGTGACCTTATGCGCAAGCTTGTTCCCCTTTTGAGACGGGGCACGAGGGTTCAACGAAGGGAGAGCATTGTTCGTCTTGCGCATCTGCGTGCAGTCAGCCTTCACTCAGTGTTGCTGAATCTCAATTCGCAAAGGCCGTGCCAACGCGCTCAGCGTGCGGTAAACGCTTGATTATGCCTTGAAAAATTTCTGTGGCGCCCAAGATCGCCGGTTGTATTGGACGCGACATATTTTTCGCCACTGTCGGGTCTTGGACACGCATCACCCGCTTCCCGAGCAGATGCATGACCGCTTTGGCTACCGCCAGCCTCGTCATCATCGTCCGCCTCAACCCTTGCTTGAGCTTCTTGTCGTTTCGGTCGCTCAGGTGGTAGCGCAACGCCATTGCGAGTTGCAGGCGCCGCTCCATCCGAGCATCGCCTCTGCCCTACCTCTTCCGCTTTGCGCTTGAATTCCTGGTGGCGACGCAGGAGTTCTTCACGACGACGCCGGTTATGTCCGGCTGCGGGTCGCGAATAACGCCAGATCGAGGAGGTGATCGGCCCGAAGAGAGCCGGGATCTGCCGGCATGTGCCGGGCCGGTGAACTCTCCCGGATCCTACTTTTGTTGTTCTGTGTCCCTGTGCGCAAGCCCTACAGGGACCACCTGGTGCGAATGCGAGCGTTGTCGGAATGCCGCTAGGTCGCCACGCGATGGGCCAAGGCAGACTGAAAACGCCGAAGATGAGGCCGCCCTCGCCGCTGACGGCTACCATCTCAGGCGATGCTACGTGATTGATGCCACCGTTCGCGCCGAGGGCCGGCAAGAGCCCGACCGTCGGACTGAAGGTCGGTGCGTTCGCCGCTGCACAGTCGTTTCCGTGTTCAGTTCCCGGCCAGTGGTGAGGGAAATCGTGATAACGCTAATACGAAGAGGCTATGGTCCGAACGCGCCCTGCCGCGCTGAAACGACTCTCTTTCTCGACCTGACGCCGGCTCGAGTATTGGTGTTTCGAGCGCATTGAGGGTGCCTGGGCTTCTGCCCGGCCGTTTGTCTGCGCGTTACGGGTTGTCCCGACGAGCAGACACCGAGCGCGTTAGAGGCGTCCGGGGAATGTTCTTTGCGACGGCGCTTGCAAGTTGCTCATGAGCTTCGCGAAACCTGCTCGTTTGCGGCGACCTTCCTCCAACTTGGTATCAGGGTAGGTGGCCAGCGGAGTAGAGCGTTGAACAGCATCGGTGCTACTTCAGAACCCGTCAGCGGGCCAAAAACAGCGGCAAAGGCGTGCCAACTATCCATCTTATTACGCTACCGGAGAGCCGCTCGCGCAACCAGCGGCTGCCATAAGCGCCCATGACGATCACGTCGGCAGACGTGTCGATTGCGTGCTGCGCTAGCACCGTGGCCACCGGTTTGCCGCGGCTCGCCAGCCGGTCGACCCAAACCCGAGCACCGTGCCGAGTGAGATAGGCAGCGATGTCGGCTCCCGGCTCGGCGCCGTTTCCGGTGCAGGTCGCCTCCGGATCGACGACTGCGACACGAACTTCCTCAGCACCGGCTAGCAGATGCAGCGCTTCTCGAATCGAACGGGACGCCTCGACTCGCGAATCCCAGCCGACCAGCACGCGCCGTGGAGACAGAGTCGCCTCAGCGCCCTCCGGTACGACAAGCACCGGCTTTCCCGTGTCGAACAAGCTGCCGTTGATAACAAGGGGTCCGAGACTAGTCTCGTTGAGAAGTGCGGGGCCGACGATTGTCAGGTCGGTGCAGAGCGCCCGCTGTCGCACCGCGTCACCGACGCCAGCCTTGTCGCAGTGTTCGGTGTCGACATCATAGCAGCGCCACGTGGCTCTCAGCACTTTGTGAATTTCCCTGCATGTCTTTTCCAGGTTGGCCATCTCCTGTGAAAATTGTTCCCGTGCGGCAATGTGGTGTGCGATGTCTAGACCACTCGGGGATGCCACCGCCCAACGGCGGAGGGGACCCAATAAGCGGAGGCGACATCAGGAGCGGCGGAGGCGATATAATTAGTACGGAAAGATACGCGCCGACCTCGGCGCACAAGCGAGCAGCTATTGCGACGTCCTGATCGGAATGGTCAGCTCCCGTCACACTGAGTATTTTCTTGAAGGCCATCTGACTGCTTCCCCCTGAGATGTCGGGCCCGTAGCGCGTTTCGAACCGCAAGACTTGCCTTCCAACGAAGACGGAGAGTGGCACACCATCCGTTCGCGATTCAGTCGTCCAGCTTCTCGAGCGAGTAGCCGGCAGACCTGACAGTACGAATGACGCTACCTGGCGAGGCCGCCTTCAGCGCCTTTCTGATCCGGCTGATATGGACGTCGACAGTGCGTTCACCGACATGGATATTGTCCGGCCAGGCCGCGTCGATCAGCTCGTCTCGGCTGAAGACCTTGCCGGGAGCCTCAAGAAATTGCCGCAGCAGGTTGAATTCGAGAGGTCCGAGATGGATGTCGTGGCCATTGCCGCGAACTCGGTGGGCATCGAGCTTCATCTCAAGGCTGCCGCAGCAGAGCCAGCTGCCATTTTCGATCCCGTTTGAACCCGGCTTCGGTAGCGCCAGCTTCGTGCGTAGATAGTCGAGCAGCATCGCCGGCGTGAAGGGCCGCACAAAGCTCTCGTCAATACCTGCCTTCAAGAGATCGAGCTGCTGGTTTTCGGCGCCGGGCGCGATCAGCGCAATAACCAGCAGGCCTCTGTTCCGGAACTCCGCCTTGAGCTGGGCACAGATGGTAGACCCTGTCGAGCTTGCCGGCTGGCAGTCCAGCACCACGGCCTGCGGCTCCCGTTCACTGGCTAATGCCAGCGCTTCCTCCACGCTTCTGGCCAGTTCAATCCTGAAGCCATCCACCCCCAGAATGTGGCTGTAGTACAGATACAACTCCGCATCTTGCGAACAGATCAGTACCCCTGGCTTCATCAGCGCTACCCCAAGAACCATATCGGCCTGGACCGCCTCAATTGAGAGGGCTGGCCACCGCATGTCCTCAAGACCTGACATGATCCCCTCGATCGAAAGTCGGTTGCATCACGCCCGCGCCACCTCGGGATGAGCCTCAATGGCTGCGGTGCCATCGCCGGCCAGTTTGGTACCGGCCGCGGCGAGCTTCCAGAACGTCTCGAAACCGAACCGGTGGACGTCGCGCAGGGTCTTTGACAGAACGACCAACCGCCCGGCTGTGAAGAGCACGCGCCCGAAGCCCTCATGGCTCATCTCCATCATCGGCGATGCCATCAGGCCCGTGCGCTCCTCAATCGCAAGCCCGACGGCGGTGTAGAACTTATCGAGCCTCCACAGCACGTCCGGATCGGGATCGCCGATGATTGGAATTGCACGGCGCTGTTCCCTGGTGATGATGAAGTCGCCCAGCAACTCGGCGTCCGATTTCCCTTCCCATGACCCGTGGGAATCATTGGCACGGATCAGCCGCACGAGGCATTTGACGAACGGGGTGGCAAGGGCCGCCTCGTCTTCGGTGGCGGCAGGGCTAACCTCGGCATCAGACATTTCGCTCACTCCTCATTTCAGCCCTCGTCCTCGAAGGAGGGTTTCTGTTCAGCGACACCTGCCTGCGCCAGCACCTTGCGCAGCCACGGGGGAGGACACGTCCTGAGCATCATCTGCGTGCGCAACAGCACCTCTTGGATGGTCTGGGGCTGCGGCACTTTGATCGGATGGATCTTTGCGGAAACAAGTTTGGCTGCCGAAGGTCCGCCGATCGCCAGACAAAACAGGAGATGACAGCCCTTCAGCGCCTCCACCTTCGGGGTGATGCGGTCATCGCCCTCAGTTCGGTGCTTCCCGCTCTCGTCGGAAACGTCATCGAAGGCCACGGCTTCGACGAGCTTCCACTCCTCGCGCATCACGTCGTAGACAGCAAAGCGCCTGGCCGAGCCGAAATGGGCGTTGATGTTCTTCATGTCCTGCGTGGCGATTGCCACGCGCAATGCGCCGGCTTGGCGTTCCGGCGTCGGTGCGTGAACCTCGTCAGTGACGAGCGAGAGGCGACGGACGGAGCTCATCTGGCATTTCTCGCTTACGGAGTGGATCAAGCGCCTCAGGCGTCGGCGCGTGCCCGTTGGCTTCGAAAATGTTGGCAACCTCGAAGATCAGGTCGCGGGTCCCTTGGTAGAGGATTGTGAGCTTGTGCTGGGCCCCGAGCCGGTCGAAGATCGGGAAGCCGACCCGCATGAGCGGAATGCCGAGGCGCTGCGCCGCCTGGCGGCCCTGGGAATGAGTAACGAAAAGATCAGCGCCGGCGCCAAGAGCTTCCAAATCGCCGAGATCGCCAATTTGAACCGACTGCGCCGGCACTTCCTCCAGAATTTTCGACATAGCGGCCGTTGTGACGGCCGCCGCGATTTCGGAGCCCATGGCGATGAAGAAGCTCGCGAGTTGGTAGAGTTGGTCTGGTTCAGCAGCGATCGCAATTTTCTTGCCTCCAAAGTGGAAATGTCCGTCGAGCAACGCGTCCTGCAACTGCGCCCGGCGACGGCGCACCCCAGCCGGCGCCGCCGCGCCCGAAATCGCGCACAGCAGCGAGACGAACCGGTCGGCATCCTTCAATCCAGTCAGCGACCGGAACAGCACGTATGGCACGCCGGTCAGCCTCTGCAGCAGCTCGGCCGGGCGGCGCATATGCTCACCGATGACGATGCATTGCTCGGCCGTGCCAAGCTCGCGGATATCCTCGACACTTGTGCCGCCATAGGTGGTGGTGACCCAGCGGTCGGGCACCGTACCGTCGAGCGAGCCGGAGACGTCCGGCAGAATCACCGGCTTGAGTCCAAAGCTTTCAACCATCTCACGCAAATGCTCGATATCAGCCACAGTGAGGTTCCAGCCAGGCAGGATCACGATCTTCTTCGACTGCCGCGCCTGCTCGCCGGGACGCGTAATCCTTTCGATCATCGCGGTGACAGCCTTGGCCCAGCCCTCTTCGATCGCGCCGTCGAAATCCGGTGTGTTGGCCAGCACCACCTCCGTACCCGCGAGTTCTTCCCTGCGCTTCAGCCTGATATTGGCGACATCCCCTGCGCAGTCTTCGCCCCGGGTTTCCACCAGCGCCGTCGTGCAAACCCCGATCAGCGTTGGCTTTGTGCGGGCCTTGAGGTTGAGGATCGCCTGTTCCAGATGGTCCGCCCCGCCAAGGATCGTCGCCACCTCATCCATCGCCGTTGTCTGCAAGGGAATGGCTTCCTTGAAATGCCGCACGAACAGCACGAGCGCGAAGCTGGTGCACCCCTGGCTGCCGTGGAACAACGGCATCGCGCCGTCGACGCCAAGAAAGGCCAAGGCGGCACCCAGCGGCTGCGATGACTTCAGCGGATTGACCGCCGCCGCTTTGGTCTTGGGAAGGATGCGGACCATCGGCTCTCCTCAACAATCCCCGAAATCACCGGCCGTCGTGCCGGCGAATTCCTGGACAACATGCAAGGTCGCGGTCTCGCTTTTCGTGCGCGGCAGTTCCTGCCTCACCGCAGGCTGGCAATCCCATGGTGCCGGTTCCCGCACCTGGCGCCAGATCGGGTTATGAATAGCGAGGTCGATCTGGCGTACGAGTTCCACCATGCCGTGATAGCCGGCGTAAGGATGTTGGCGCTCCTGGTTGATATCGAGCCAGGGTGTCTTGGCCTTAAGGGCGATGAACTGCGTGCGCCCGCCCGACAGCATGATATCGGCCTTGTGTTCTGAGAGCATGGCGTAAAGCTCGCGCGGCGCCATCTGGTCGAATATGTGGTTGTCGTCCTTGAGGATCTGCTTGATGCGCTGCTTGTCTTCGACGGTCGACTTCTTGACAGAGGTGCCGACGATCTCGATGCCGATCTCCATCAGCGCATGGACGACCGACCAGGACTTCACACCGCCGGTGTTGAGCAGCACGCGCTTGCCTTCGAGCCTCGGCCGGTAGGCGGCGAGCTTCTTCCAAGCGATCGCCTCCTCCTCTGCAATCAACGCCTCGGTGCGGCCGAGGATCTCCGGATCGGCACCCTTCTTCACCAGCAGCTGAGAGATCTGTCGGAGCGCTTCCGAGGTGTCGGTGATGCCGTAGAAGGAGCCCTCGAAAAACGGGATGCCCCAGCGCTGCTCCATCTTGCGGGCCAGATTGATGAGCGCGGTCGAGCATACCATCATAGCCGCCCGGGCGCGGTGCGCGGAAGCAATGTCGAGGTAACGTGCGTCGCCCGGAATGCAGGCGCGCACCCGGATGCCGAGCCTATCAAGGAGCGGCTTCACCAGCCAGAATTCTCCCGAGAGGTTGAATTCGCCAAGGATATTGATGTCGTAAGGGCCGGCATCGTCGGGCTCCACCGTGCCGATGACATGCTCGAGCAACGCCTCGCCGGCAAGCTTGTTGCCAAGATTCTTGGAGCCGACGAAGCCCGGCGCATTGACCGGCACCACCAGTAAACCGAACTTTTCCGCAGCGCGTTTGCACACGGCCTCAATGTCGTCGCCGATCAGCGCCGTCACGCAGGTCGGATAGACGAAGATCGCCGGCGGCCCATACGCTTCCTTGATCTCGCGGATCGCTTTGAAAAGCTTCCGCTCGCCCTGCCCCATCACCACCTCGAGTTCGGTGAGGTCGGTCGTGAAGCTTGTGCGCCACAGCGTTGGCCCGGACGAAGCCGCACCGCGGTTGTCCCAGGAATTGCCCTCGCAGGCGAGCGGCGCATGGATCAAATGCGCAACGTCGGTGATCGGCTGCAGCACGATCTTGGCGCCATCGAAGGCACAGCCGCCGGCCGCCGCCCCCGGGGTCAGTGGCTTCGAACAGCCCTCCTTGCGCGCCTTGGCATCCTTGCCGCGGTTCTGCTCGCAGGCGGGCTCGTTGAAGACATCCTGGATTTTGGCTCTGAGCAAGCACATTGCGTCGGTCTCCAAAGTCCCTCGGGAAGACGACCGGCCAAAGCCGACCGTCACGCTTAGCGGGTGAGGTCATACGAATAGTCCGTCACGCCCGTCTCGCTTGTCTCGCGATCGAGGTTGTCGAAGATCTTGTCGAGGATCGTCGTCAGGACGCGCAACCCGCCTTGGTAGCCCATCAGCGCAAACCGATGGTGATGGTGGCGGTCGAAGATCGGAAACGTCAGCCGGATCAGCGGCGTGCCGGTGTCGCGCTCCAGATATTTGCCATAGGAGTTGCCGATCAGCAGGTCCACCGGCTCGGTGAAGAGCAGCGAGCGCATCGCCCAGAGGTCCTTGCCCGCCCAGACTTGAGCATCCTTGCCGAAGGGCGATGATGCAAGCAGTTCCTTCAACTCCGCTTCCCATGCCGACGTGCTGTTGGTGGCGAGGCAATGGGTCGGCTCGCCGCCCGTCTCCATGATGAAGCGGGCCAT
The DNA here is from genome assembly GCF_040320745.1 of Mesorhizobium sp. M0621. Taxonomy (NCBI): domain Bacteria; kingdom Pseudomonadati; phylum Pseudomonadota; class Alphaproteobacteria; order Hyphomicrobiales; family Phyllobacteriaceae; genus Mesorhizobium; species Mesorhizobium sp. M0621. The sequence goes on from NZ_JAMYQF010000050.1 coordinate 17,042, forward strand.
GCCGTAGACAAAGTCTGGATCGCCGTAGATGGCGTATTTCTTACCGTGCAGCCAGGATTGGCTGTCGGCCATGGCGTCAACAAGTCGGCCGCGCTCCAGGCGGATTGCCTCGGGGATTTGCTTGCCGGAAATCGCGGAGACCTCCATCAGCAAGTCGTCGGTTGCCTGGACTCCGAGAGGGTAATGGAACGAGGCAGTCGCCTGCCCTACCCCCTCGCAATACTCCAGTGTTTTTCGGGTATTGTAATGCTGCAGCGACAGCGTCGCCTCGGCGTTGAGTGCCTTCCTCACGTATTCGATCTTCGTGCCGCCGTCGTACATGCGGTATTCGCCGTCGGACGGCGTGTCGAACTGGTCAGAGGCGTCTTGGATGAAGGTATAGGACACGCCTATCAGATCGAGCAGGCGCTTGAGTTCCCGGTTGTTGCCGACACAGAACCCGTCGAAGCCCGGAATGATGTTGATGGTTCCCTCGGCTTCCGTTCGCTCCTCGCCCTTCCAGAAGTGCTCCAAAATGCCCTTGACCGCAACGTCATAGCCGTCGACATGGCTGCCGACAAAGGCCGGCGTGTGGGCGAAGGGCACGTCGAAGTCGCGCGGGACCGAGCCTTCGTCCTTGGCGTTCTCGATGAAGCTGTGCAGGTCGTCGCCAATGACCTCCGCCATACAAGTGGTCGAGACGGCGATCATCTTCGGGTCGTAAAGTTGGTACGTGTTGGCGAGCCCATCGACCAGGTTCTTCAGGCCGCCGAACACTGCCGCGTCCTCGGTCATCGAGGAGGAAACCGCCGAAGCAGGCTCCTTGAAATGGCGCGACAGGTGCGAGCGGTAATAGGCGACGCAGCCTTGGCTGCCGTGGACGAAGGACATGGTTCGCTCGAAGCCTGCGGCCGCGAACACCGCGCCGAGCGGCTGGCAGGCCTTGGCGGGGTTCACGACAAGCGCTTCGCGAGCAAGGTTCTTTTCGCGGTATTCCCACGTCTTGGTGAATTCGCGTTGGTCGGTAACGATCTGGTCCGGGTGAGGACATTCGAAATTCAGCCTCTTCTCGGCGAGCATCTGCCTGTATTCCGGCTCGCGGAACAGGGGCGCGTGGTCGAGAACTTTTTCAGCCGACTGCGGCATGGGTGGTTACCTCTTTCCATCTGGCCCGCCATAGGGCGGCACAGGGACGTCGAAACGTTTCAGGTCTCCCGCGGACAAGCGGCCACAGGCGTTCACTGCCTCCCGGCTTCCGGGAGGCCAGGGTTTCATTCGGCTGCGATCGCCGCCGACGGCTCGGCTTTTTTCTTCCAGGGAGCGTCGTAGAGGTTCCAGACCGGGTTGTTGATGGCCAGGTCCATATCGCGGGCGAAGATGGCGAAGCCGTCGTAGCCGTGATACGGGCCGGAATAATCCCAGGAATGCATTTGACGGAACGGTATGCCCATCTTCTGGACCGGGTACTTCTCTTTGATGCCGGAGCCAACGAGATCAGGACGGATCCCTTCGATGAACTTCTCCAGCTCGTAACCAGTCACGTCGTCATAGATCAGGGTGCCCTTCTTCACGTAGTGGCCGGTGCGCTGATAGTCGTCGTTATGGCCAAATTCGTAGCCAGTGCCGACGATCACCATGCCCAGGTCCTCATATGCCGTGACGACGTGACGGGGGCGCAGCCCGCCGACATAGAGCATCACCGTCCTGCCTTCGAGGCGCGGCCGGTACTTGGCTATCACCGCTTCGACCAGCGGCCGGTATTTGGCGATGACAGCCTCGGCCTTGGCCTCGATTTCCGGCCCGAAGTGCTTGGCTATCTTGCGCAGAGAGGCTTCAGTCTGGGAGGGGCCGAAGAAATTGTACTCCATCCAGGCGATGCCATACTTTTCCTCCATATGCCGGCAGATGTAGTTCATCGACCTGTAGCAATGGATGAGATTGAGCTTGGCCTTTGGCGCCCGCTCTATTTCGACCAGGGTAGCGTCGCCCGACCAGTTGCCGACCACGCGCAGGCCCATCTCCTCGAGCAGGATGCGCGAAGCCCAGGCGTCGCCGCCGATATTATAGTCGCCGATCACATTGACATCGTACGGGCCGGCCTCGAACTCGACGTCCTTCTTCTCGAACACCCAGTCGCGGATCGCGTCGTTGGCGATGTGGTGGCCAAGGGATTGCGAGACGCCGCGGAAGCCCTCGCAGCGCACCGGCACGATTGTCTTTCCGTGCTCCTTGGCCTTGTTGCGGGACACAGCTTCGGTGTCGTCGCCAATCAGCCCGATCGGGCATTCGGATTGCACAGTCATGCCCTTGTTCAGCGGAAACAGTTCCTCAATCTCGTCGATGATCCGTTCCAGCTTCTTGTCGCCGCCGAAAACAATGTCCTTCTCTTGGAAATCGGAGGTGAACTGCATCGTGACGAACGTGTCGATGCCGGTCGTGCCGACGTAGTAGTTTCGGCGTTGCGACCAGGAATATTGTCCGCAGCCGACCGGGCCGTGGGAGATATGGACCATATCCTTGACTGGACCCCACACCACGCCTTTCGAGCCGGCATAGGCGCAGCCGCGAATCGTCATCACGCCGGGGATGGACTTGATGTTCGATTTGACCTCGCATTCGGAAAGGACCTCGCTTTCCTCGCCAGCCTCGTCGCCGCTCCTTGCGACGCTGAGGTGCTTTTTGCGGCGCTTCGCCGACTTGTCAGGATATTGCGACAGCACTTCCTCGATAAGCCTCGCATGGAGGCCACCGTCATTCTCGTATTCCAGGCTCATGGGACCCCTTTCAAGGTTCAGGGTGACGCCTCACCGACGAGGCGCCGTTCTTTGAAAGGCGCACCAGGTCAGGCGGCGCCTCATGTCGGCAGCAGTCGCTACTGTGCGGCAGTCTTGGCCGCTTCCTTGACCTGAAGCTCGGCAAGCATCTGCTCGTCGGTCTTCATGATGCCGAAGTCGAGCAGCATGTCCTCGAGCTCCTCCATGGTGATCGGGGTCGGGATGGTGCCCTGGCCCGAATTCCCGTGAATCTTCTCGGCCAGCGCCCTGTATTCCCCGGCCTGCTTGGAGTCCGGCGCATACTGAATGACAGACATCTTCCTGAGCTCGGCGTGCTGGACGATGTTGTCGCGCGGCACGAAGTGGATAAGCTTGGAATTGAGCCTGGAAGCCAGCGCTTCGGCGAGGTCGAGCTCGCGATCGGTTTGGCGCTCGTTGCAGATCAGGCCGCCGAGCCGCACGCCGCCCGAATGGGCGTATTTCAGGATGCCCTTGGCGATGTTGTTGGCGGCATAGAGCGCCATCATCTCGCCGGACATGACGATATAGATTTCCTGGGCCTTGTTTTCGCGGATCGGCATCGCGAAACCGCCACACACCACATCCCCGAGCACGTCGTAGGAGACATAGTCGACATCGTCGTAGGCGCCGTTCTCCTCGAGGAAGTTGATCGAGGTGATCACGCCGCGGCCGGCGCAGCCGACACCTGGCTCAGGGCCGCCGGACTCCACGCATTTGATGCCTTTGTAGCCGACCTTGAGCACGTCCGCGAGTTCCAGGTCTTCCACCGAACCTTCCTCTGCCGCGAGATGCAGGACCGTATCCTGCGCCTTCGCGTTCAGGATCAGGCGGGTGGAGTCGGCTTTGGGGTCGCAGCCGACTATCAGGATTCTCTGCCCGAGGTCGACCAGGGCGGCGAGCGTATTTTGGGAGGTGGTGGACTTGCCGATGCCGCCCTTGCCGTAAAAGGCGATCTGACGCAAACCTGACATGTAGCTTTCCTTCCTTCGTTCCCATTCATCGCGGCTGCCGCGACTTGAATGCCGGTCGGGCAGCTCTAGCCGCCTCGCACCTAAGGATCTCAAGACTCATGCCAATTTGGCTGATCCAACCGAAGAATAATTTCATAGTGGTTTTTCAGTGGTTTAGCTTGAGTTCCAAGAAAGGATCGTCGGAACAGCCCGTGTAGCGGACGCGACATTGGCGACACAAAGCGTCGGATCGCGATCCTCAGTCACCGCATTTTGAACCGCATCGTTATGTTGAAGTGGACGAACAGCATCTCAACCTACTTGCGGGAAGCTGCTAAACTTTCTGTGCCCGCGAGCTGACGTGCTTCGTCTCGCGTGTCCTCGTCGAGACTGCGTAGAATCCTGCGCGCGACGCTGGCCATACCATCGTCCGCGGCCACTCATCCGGTGCCAGGGCGGATAGTCCGTTAGATCAGCAACTCGAGGGGTCTCGGCTCACTTGTCGGCACAGGAGTTCAGTATCGGCGTCATCGCCTTCACATGTTCGTCGATCCGCTCGAGCACTTTCGCTGCGACGACATCACGCTCAGGCAGATGCCACCAGTGTTCGTTGACGAGTTTGACCGTCTCGACCACTGCCTTCAGGACTGCTGGCTCCGGGAGCCGTGCACGGTTCGCAAATGCTTTCCATCGCGGTGCTGCTAGCGCCTTAAACGAGCGCTCTCCTCCAAGCGACAGCGCCATGGCGTCGGCGGCAATATATGGCACGGTGGACAGGACGTCGTAAATTGGTGCAAGCGCCGGCTTGTCGCCGTTACCCGGATAGATCAAAGACCAATTCTTCAGGTGCATGTCGCCATTGCCGGTGATGACGGTCAGTGCCAGGCGGCGGACGAACTCGAGAGCCGCCGTAGGCGAGACGGCGACACCAAGAGCCAAGGCTATGTCGTGATAAGCGGCCCCCTCATATTTGCGCGAGGGGTAGACACCGAAGACCTGAGCGAAATCCTCGATGTGTATCCTCTCGCCACCGGCGCCGCGATCGAAGCGTTTGACGAGAAGAACCTTGCCGTCAGACAGCGTGTTGAATTCTTCGGGAACGCCCTCAAAATCGGACTTCTCGACCAGTTCGCATTCAGGAACGTCCATGCCGATTGCTGCTGCCAGCGCCAGGTTAGCGAATTCGTTCTCGGAAACGCCCGGAAAGGCCGTCGAAGGGAACTTGGCAATGTACCGGCCCTGCTCGTCGTCCATCGGCAAGGTAAGGCCGCCGCCTTTTCCAATGTTCTTCATGACCGACAGCTTCATCTGCACGCCGGCAAGCGAGAACCGTGCCTTGGGCTGATCCTTTGAAGAGTCCTGCGAAACCGCTATCGCGCCGTCACTGCGCAACGCCCGTACGGCTCCCGGCAGATCGGCGCCCAGTGCCGCTAAAAGGTCGAAATCATTGCCTGGCCGCACATTGCCTTCGTGGTGCCTTTCCATCGCCTCGCGCAATTTCTCCTCGGGCAGGAGGTTCGCGAAGAAAGCGGGCAAGGCGCTTGCCAGAGGCTTCGGATCTTTCCGCAATCCTCCCGTCGCTGCCCGGAACGACAGGCTGAAAACCGGAAAGCCGCCCGTCGCGCGGTAGGCCTCATCGAAGTTGAATGCATTGAAATCGCCCGGCGTCCTGACGATCGTGCCGATCTTCACTGCGTTCAAGAGCACGTCCAGCGACGGGATCGTCTTAGGTGCGCGAAATACTGGGGCCATGATCGTCATCGTCAGGTTGAGAAACAAAGGCGGGTCGATCGTCATCATCATGCGGACGCAATAGAGCCTGGACAGCTGGCACCATGACTTGCGGAACCAGCATCATTTCCAGGCCGAGCGCGCGAGCGATATTCATGAGCGTTGTTGCACGCGCGGCTGCGGCTCCCGTTTCGATGTCGCGGTACCGGGGACGGGATATACCCGCCAAATCAGCGACCTGCTCCTGCGTCATCGCAGCGGCCAGCCTCGCCTGCCTGAAAAGCCCACCGATTTCGCGTAGAGTTTCCGATTGTGGGTCCATGTGATACGTAAACGATCCATTCTAACGCTAGATGATATGGCAGAGTATCTTATCCAGTGATTGAGTCAACACTATATGATCTGTTCGCGTATCATGCATCAGCCTTATGATATGTACAGAGATCAATCACTGCGTTTAGCGCCGCCCGACGGTGACGCCGTCCGAAACTGACGCCCGATCAGCCCTTGAAATCATCGGAATGTTAAATCAAGGGGGTCCGGCGGCTGAAATCGCTCGTCTCTTCTCGTTCATACGGCCGGCCGCGCTGACTGGGGGTCAATGTGATCGCCACTCCTTGATGGCAATGGCTTTGTACCATCTGCTCCTGCCGGTCCCCGCCGCACCTGGTGTTCCGACCCTTTTAGGGGCTTCTCGCTCTGCGTGACCGGTCACCCTGATCAAGCATCGACATAGCCGTCGAATACCGCTTTACTCTCGGCTGTCCGTTCGGGGCATGGCGGGGTGCCTCCCCGATCACGATGCAGCACCCGAACAACCCCGCGACCAGGCAATCCTCCCGCTTCCGAGACTTTCTCACTCAGTAAGACTAGCGCCCGCCGCACGTACGGGCGCCGCCGGCGTCAACCGGTGGGCAGGTGCGCCGAGGGCAACAAGCGCGCCTGACGCAACGCCACCAGATCAGCCGAGCCGGTGCAGAAGCAGGCGACGGCCAACTGGCGGATAACGATCTCGAAATGCGCGACAACCGCCTCGCTGGATTGCGTAGCCGCGCGCAGCACGCCGGCTGCCTGCCCGGCGATGTCCGCGCCCAAGCGGATGGCCTTGGCCACGTCGACGCCGTCGCTGATCCCGCCCGACGCGATCAGCTTCACCGCTGGCAGGGCCCGACGGACCGCCTGCACGCTGGCCGGGGTCGCAATCCCCCAATCCGCGAATGCCATTGCCACTGCGCGGTCGGCGGCATCGGGGGCGCGCTCGCCCTCCACCGCGGCCCAGCTGGTGCCGCCGGCGCCGGCGGCATCGATCACCGCCACGCCCGCCTCGACGAGCGCACAGGCCACCGAGGCGGACAGGCCCGACCCCACTTCCTTGGCCACGATCGGCACGCCGACGCTGCGCGCGGCGCGAGCGATCTGCGCCAGGACGCCGCGCCAGTCGCGGTCGCCCTCCGGCTGTACTGCTTCCTGCAGCGGATTGAGATGGACGATGAGTCCATCGGCCTCCAGTGCGTCCACCGCCCGGCGCGCGAGGTCCAGGCCGTCGGGCTGGCGCAGTTGCGCGGCGCCGATATTGGCCAGCAAGGGAACGTCTGGGGCCAGGCGGCGCAGCGCGCGCGTCAGCCCCTGGGAGTTGCGGGATTGCAGGCTTACGCGCTGCGAACCGACGCACATGGCGATCCCCAAGGCTTGCGCTGCCTCGCTCAGATGGCGGTTAATGGCCTCGGCGCGTGGCATGCCGCCGGTCATGGAGCTGATCAGCAGAGGCGCGCGCATGGTCTTGCCCAGCAGCGAGGCGCTGAGGTCGATCTGCGTCAGGTCCAACTCGGGCAATGCACAGTGTTCGAAACGAATGTACTCCCAGCCAGCGGCCTTGGCCCGTGCCGTTCGCCGATCCAGCACGATGTCCAGGTGGTCGTCCTTGCGCCGGCTCAGGTTGGTGTCGCTGATGCTCGCTCCTTCCGCGTCATCGAGCGACGGCGTTGCGTCGGATCGGACCGACGGCAGCGCGCTCACGCCGCCGTCTCCCGCGCGTTCAGGCCGGCGCACGCTGGCCTGCGCCCGCAGCGTCGCTGCGGTAGCGACTGGTTGAGGTCTCGTAGTACTGCGCGCGGATGGCCGCCATGGCTTCGATCAGCGGTCCCCACGGCGGGGGAATGCGTTCTTGCGCCATCACCCGGTGCAGCATGCGTGTGTGGCCGGCCAGCTCGTCGTTGAGGAACTCCACCACAGGCATGGCCGGATAGCGCTGCAGCAGCAGGATCGCCGCGTTGTCGGCCTCGCCGGCCGATCTATCCTTTTCGCGTCCATGCAGGTCGTTCTGCAAGCGCCCTATCGCGGAGATGAGCCGCAGAACCTGGCGAAACGCCGGACGCGCGCGCAAGGTCGCCATGTCCAGCCCCCACAGCAAGGACAGGCAACAGAACACGTTCGTGTAGGCGATCGAATCGATGCCGTTGTGCAAGTACTCGGCGTACGACCAGCGCTGCGCCCCTGCCGCCTGCGCGTGTCCGGCCCGCAGCGCCGCGCAGTAGCACCGGGTATCATGGAGAAGCTGAGCATAGTCGCGACGATCGTAGGCGAGCGCGGCGAGCGAAGTGCGCAGCACAGCACAGCCCTCGAATCCGGGAAGCGCGCACGGCACACCCTGCCCCAGCGCCTGCTCCACCGCGGCGAGCTGCTCCGGCGCGATCAGGCCAAGGTCGTTGCAATCGTCGAGCCAGAAGAGCAGCGCCAGTTCGCGATGGAACGCCACGATCAGCGTTTCGTCCAGCGGATCGCGGCCTGTGCGGGCGCTGGTGTCGCGCAGGCTCGGCTGGATGCGCTGCAGGATGTACTGGCCGCCCCTGACCGCTTCTATGGCATGCTCGTCGGCGAACCCGGTCAGGGAACGCCCCCATTCCAGCACCTGCTGCAGCGCGCGATCGGTCTGGATCATGGCCCCGCTCCTGCTCCCTCGGCCGAGACGTGCCGCCCCCAACAAAGCGCCAGCCACAACCCGGCGAGTTCGGCCACGCGCACCACCCGAGTGGGGCAATACAGTTCCTTGCCGATCCACAGCGGTGTCTGGGGCAGTGCGTGCGCTGCGTGGCGGGCGAGCATCCACTTCAGCGCACGCGCCACCGCCTGCGCGATGCGCCGGCGCCCTGCCGGCGCTTCGCTCCCGTCCATCACGTGCAACGCGAACAGCGCATAGGCGGTTTCCTCGAATGTGGACGCGCGACCGGCGCCCCAGCCGCCGTCGTCGCGCTGCGTCCGCAGCAGCCCGGCCAGCGCGCGCTCGTCGCGCCAGTGGGGGTTGCCTTGCGCGAGCGCAGCGACCGCATGCGCGGTTGGATACAGCCACGAAACGTGCCATTTTTCGTTGTCCCATACACCGTGGGCGTTGCGATTGGCCTGGACGTAGGCGCTGGTGCCGGCCGCGGGTTTTCCCAACATTCGCGACGCATGCAGGGCATGGATGTTGGTCGATACCGAGGCATTGCGCTCGCCCGGGAAGGTGACGAACAGCTCGCCGGTTTCGAACTGGCGCAACGCGTCGGCCGCCGGGTCGCGGCCTGCAAGGCGAAGGACGCACAACGCAACGGCGGTGTCGTCCGCATCGGCCGCGAAGTGCAAGGCAGGGCCCAGACCGCGGACTCCGAGGCGGGCGTCGAGTTGCGCGATGATCACTTGCACCGCCTCGGCGAGCGCGGGATGCGCGAACAGACCGGCCAGATGCAGGGTGTACAGCGACCAGCATGGCTCGAACACATTGATCGGCCAGACGTTGGGAACGACGCCTTCGATGCCGGTGCGCGTTGCCCGCGATGCAGCCTGCAGATACCCGTCGGTGCGCCCGACGTGCGGCGTTCTTCCCTGTGTCACGGCGTGCGCACGCCACGCGGCGGTGGCCGCTGGACTGATGCCAATGCTGCCGTCGTCGTCCGGGCATGCGGTGGCCGGCGACGTCCCCCAGGCTTCCCAGGAGTGCAGCAATGGATGGCCGCTCGGCAACGTCGCAACTGCCCCCAGCTTGGCCAGGCGTGCTTGCCGCAACGGCAACAGCGCCGGGTGGCGCGGAAACGCCACGCCACCCAGCAAGGATGCGGCCTCGTCGCACAACTGCGGCAGGATCAGCTCCGCGCCGATGGGCGCGTCTTCCGGCACCGCATGCGAGTAGGGATCGGGCTGGCGCTCGAGGAACCGGGTTGCAGCGTGGACTGCGTCGGCAGCGCCAGGAAGAGGATCGGCACGCTGCAATGCCAGCAACGCCGCCCAGGTGGGCCCATGGCGAAACAGCGGGAAGTCCGCACTTCCCCATCCGCCATCGGCCTGTTGCTGCGCGATGAGCCACGCGTATGCGTCCTGCCGACCGGTGACGTTGCCGTGGAACTGCAGAGCTCGCGCCGTGTCGTAGACGGACGGACCGACACTGCCGCCGTCGCTCATATCGCTCAGCAGGTGGCGCATTTCGGAAAGGATCTGTTCGGACAAGTTCACGCGGGATGTTCCTTCTGCAGAAGGCTAACGAGAACAGAAACGGGCAGACGCCGCGCACGTCGCCGCCGACACGGACACAGTGCAGCATGCAGCGCCCGCCGGCCGATCGCAGCAGCACAGGGGCGAGTCCTTACGGATGCGCACGCTCATGCGTATGGCGCGGACAGATAGAGGTTGGCCCGCTGCAGCATCTGCGCCAACCCTTCCGCACGCGGCCCCAGAGGGGCGATGGCCTCCCCGGCGTCGTGCAACAAGTACAGGGCGAACTGGCGCGCAGCCTGCAGCCCCATGATCGACGCGCAGGTCGGCTTCTGCGCCGCCGCGTCCTTGCCGGGGGTCTTGCCAAGAGTCGCGGTATCCGCCGTCGCGTCGAGAATGTCGTCGGCCACCTGCAAAGCCAGGCCAAAACAGGCGGTGTAGCGATCGAGCGCAGCATACAGCGCAGCGTGCGCGGCATCCTCCGCGATGGAGTATAGCGCGCCCATGCGAACCGACGCGCGCACTAGCGCTCCGGTTTTCATCCCATGCATCGCCAGGATCCTGTCCAGCCCGGCATGCTTTCCGACCAACGACAGATCGATGGCCTGCCCGCCTGCGGCACCCTCGGCGGACACCGCCTGCGCCAGTTCGCGCACGAGCGCGATACGGTTGTCGCCCGGCGCATCCAGGCTCGCCAGCGTCAGGAAGGCGTGGGCCTGCAGCGCATCGCCGACCAGGATCGCAGTGGCTTCGCCGAACTTTACGTGCACGGTCGGAAGGCCGCGGCGAAGCACGTCGTCGTCCATCGCGGGCAGGTCGTCGTGGACCAGGGTACAGGCGTGCATCATCTCGATGGCGGCGCCGACGTCGTCGAGCATGTGCGCCGGCGTGCCCGCCAGTGCGCCGGCAGCCAGACAGAGCAAGGCGCGGGTGCGCTTCCCGCCATGCAAGGTGGCGTAGCGCATGGCCGCCATCAGCTCTGTCTTACCGTCGTCTTCGGCGCAGAGCAGACGCGCCAGCGCCTGTTCGACCCGCTTTGCGCCGTCCTGCATCCAGATCTCGGGGAGCAGCCCGCCAGATGCGCCGCGCGCCTGCGCGCCCAATCCGCCGGATGCGGAAACGCCGATTCGGTCGCGTGGAGTGGAACCGGTCTGCATGTTGTGTCATGTCCTTGTAGCTGAGACGGCCACGGCGAGCGCAAGCCGTCACGGTGTTGCCGGCGTCACACGAATGCGTGCGCTGAGTGCAGCAATGCCGCACCCCGCCGGCGCCGCTGCCTTGCCAAGGGCATGCGATGCCAGCTCATGAGAAGCCTATGCGGATTGCCATGGACGGATGTGCGGTCGGGTAATAGCGCTGGCCTTTTGCGACGTCGCTCAGCAACTGCGGCCGCACCCCGGCCTTGTGCATGGTCAGCGCCAAGGCGATGCAGAACTGCACCATTTCCAGCCATACCAGATGGTAGCCGATGCAGACGTGTGGGCCGGTACCGAACTGCAGCATGTCAACCGGCCGGATCGGCTCCGTGCGTTGCAGCCACCGCGCTAGGCGGAACTGATCAGGCGCCTCGTGCAGCAGCGCCGAGGTCGAGAAATGCAGCAGCGGGATGCATAGATGGGTGCCCGCGGGAATGCGCCGTTGGCCGAGTTGCAATTCCTGCAGCGCGCGACGCGGCAGGAGCGTGGTCGCCGGATGCAGGCGCAGTGTCTCGCGGAACAGCGCCTCGGCGACCGGACACTGCGCCAGGTCCGCGTGCCGGGTCGGCACCGCGCCCACGCGTTGCGCCTCCTCAACCAGGGCGTCCCACAGCACAGGCTGCCGCGCCAACTCGATTACAATCCAGGCCATCGTTGAGGCAGTGGTGTCGTGACCGGCAAGCAGCAGCAAGCGAATATTGGCGACCAGGACGTCATCGGAGAGCGGACCGTCGCTGCGGTCGAAGGCGCTCACCATGTCGTTGATCAACCCGGTGCGCGCGGCATGCGCGCGCGCGTCGCGGACGAACTGGCGCAACTGCGCGTCGATCCAGTCGCGGGCGGCGCGGCCGCGCCGCAAAGGCAGTCCGGGCAGGTCGACCTGTGGCGCGACGATCAACTGCAGCAATTGCCGGTACTTGCGATGCCATCCCGGCAGGTCCTGCGCGGGGATTCCCATGAGGCTGAAGATGAGCTTCAGCATCAGGTCGCCGGTTTCGCGCAGGATGGGTACCTCGCCGCGGGCGCTCCATGCCTGCACCCGCGCCCGGATGACGGGCGCGAACAGGTCGCCGATCCCGGCCTGGGTTAGCCCCTTGGGCAAGAACGCTGCCTTGATGGCATCGCGCGCCTGCCGGTGCGCGCCGCCGTCCAGGGCAACCAACGTCCCGCCAAGCAATTCGGGCGCGATCTCTTCGATCAGCGCCGAGGACACGTCCTTGTGCCTGAGCAGTGCGAATGCGTCCGGATCCACGCAGGTCATCAGATGTCCGGCAGGGCCGAAATCCAGCCAGAAGTGGCTGCCCAGCGTCCGTTCTGCGCGCTCCAGCAGGCGCGGCAGGTCGCAGACAATGGCGGGAAGATGCCCGACCAGGGGGAAAGCGCCAGGCATGACCGGGATGTCGCATCGCAGCCGGTGCCGGCGGTTGAGTGGGTTGAGCAGCATGTCCATCAGCAGCGCGCCGCCGTCGCCGATTGGGTGTCGCCGGCAGGGCGCGCGGCGCAGCTGTTGCCACCGTCGGCGTATGTCGGCACATGCGCCAGCATGCCGCCATCGATGCACACGACCTGGCCGGTGATGAACGCAGCATCGTCGGAGAGCAGGAACGCCACGAGCGCGGCCACGTCCTCGGGGCGGCCGACGCGCTGCAGGAGCTGGTGGCGGCGCAGATGCCGTTGCATGCACTCGTCCAGCTTGGCGAGGAGACGCTCGGTCATGATAAGACCCGGCGCAACCGCGTTGCAGCGGATCTGAGAGTGACCGTACTGGGTGGCGAGCGAGGCCGACAGCATGTTCATCGCCGCCTTCGACGCGGCGTAGGACGTCTGCGCCCTGTCACCGCTGAGCCCCTGGCACGACGACATGTTGACGATCGCGCCACCGCCGCGGGCGATCATCCGTGGGATGGCCTGCCGGCAGCAGAGCAGCGTGCCGCGCAGATTGGTCGCCATGGTCTGGTCCCATACTGCCAGGTCCAAGTCGAGGATGGCGCGGTCGCGCGGGGTCAGATGCATGGCGCTCGCATTGTTCACCAGCAGGTCGACCCCCCCGAAGTGCCGCTCCGCCGTCTCGAACAGCGCTGCCACCGCCTGCTCATCAGCGATATCCATGGCTATGGGCAGCGCGTGGCCTGCTTCGGCCGCGATCTGCGCGGTGCAGGCGATGGCCGCCGAGCCATCAATGTCGGCCACCACCACTCTGCCGCCCCCGCGCACGATGGCGAGAGCGCATGCCTTGCCGATGCCGGCGCCGGCGCCGGTCACCACGGCCACCTTGCCTTCAAACCGTCCCATCGTGTCTCCTGAATTGCATTGGTCTTTCGCAGCATGCCGCTCGGCCTCCACCGGAGAAGGCGCAGGGTCGGCGCTGGCGCGCTCGTCATGGCCAGCGTCGCTTTCGATGACACGAATGGCGGCGACCGGGCACTGGTTGGCCGCAAGCCGCACGGCGGCGTGCAGCGCCTGCGGGACCGTCGCCACGCACACTTCGGCCACGCCGTCCGGTTCGCGCTGGCGAAAGGTGCCCGGCAGCGTCAGCACGCACTGCCCGGTCGTTCCGCACAGATCCTGATCGACCACGACGCGCATCTCAGCCCTCCTGCCCATGCAGCCGCACCGGCAGCGCGCGGAACGTCCTAAGGAACGCGGAGGGCTCCCGGGTCGGCTGCTCGGCCAATGCCAGGGTGGGGAAGCGCGCCTGGATCCGCGGCAGGCTCTCGGCCAACTGCACCCGGGCCAGTTGCGCACCAAGGCAGAAGTGGATGCCGTGGCCGAAGGTCAGCATGATCTTCCCGTCGATCGACATGCCAGGACTGGTGCCGTAGAACCGCACGGGATCGAAGCGATCGGGATCGGCGAAGGCGTCCGGGTCGCGATTGCCGGCCGCGATGAGCACCCGCACGTCCGCGTTCTTCGGGATCACCACGCGGCCCAGTTCGATGTCGCGCTGGGCGATACGCGGAATGGAGCTGAACATGGCGGGCGCGTCGTAGCGCAGGGCTTCTTCGACGAATGCCTTCACCCCCACGGCATCTCCCTTCAGCCAATGCCGCTGTTCGGGATACGCCAGCATCGCCAGGACCGCATGGCCGATGGCCGCGGCAGTGGTGGCGAAGCCGCCCAGCAGCATGCCCCAGAGCATGCTGATCAATTCCGCATCCGACAGCATGTCGGAATCGTCGTCGTGTGCGCCGACCAGCATTGACACGATGTCGTGGCGGGAATCGGTACGCTTGCGCTGTATGAGGTCGCCGAAGTAGGCCTGCACCCTGGCGCTGGCCGCGTCCGCCGCGGCGAGTTGGGGATCGCTGGCGTGCGGGCTCAGGCCTTCCAGAATGGCGCTGATGCCGGTGACGAGCGCGAGAATGTCGTCCGGGGGCATGCCGAACAGTTCGCCGAAAACCAGCATGGGCAAGGCCAGCGCGAATTCCCGATGCAGGTCCACCGCCTCCCCGCGTTCCAGCGCGGGCGCCATGCCGTCCAGGCGCGCTGCGACGATGCGAGCGATGGTCGGCCTCAGCTTGTCGATCTGGCCCATGGTGAAATCGCGCGAGATCAGCCGGCGCAGACGCGTATGCGTTGGTGGTTCCTTCATCGCTAAAGTGGACGCCAGCAAACTTAGCGACAGGCTGGTCGCCGCCCGCGGGAAATAGCGCGCCAGTTCGCCTGGCGCCGGCCCCCGAAAAGCATCGCCCGTGGCCTTGAGCGCCCAGTAGATGTCGGCGTGGCGGCTCAACAGAAAGAGGCCCGACGCCGCGCGATGTACCGGATCGTGCTCGCGCAACCACCGCATGAATGGGTACGGGTCCTGAATGCACGCTGGCGACGCCAGTTCGGCGAAGGCGTCCCGGCATGCTACCGTGGTTTCTTGCACGTCCATCTTGGTCACCTGTTGGCTGGCTGATCTGATCGGCGCGCGGCAGGCGCGCCGGCAACTCGAGAACGTCGCGATTCCTGGTGGCGTCCCCGCATCACCAGAGCACCGGGAACTCCTCGAACCCGCCAGTGATGATCTCCTTGCGCAACTTCAGTTCTTCGGGCGCCACGGCCAGGCGTAGCGCGGGAAAGCGCTGGAAGATTGAACCGAACACCGCCTTGAGTTCCAGCCTGACCAGCGCCAAGCCGACGCAGTTGTGCGGCCCATAGGAGAACGCCAGGTGCGGGTTTTCGTCACGTCCGATGTCGAAGATTTCCGGGTCGTCGAAATGGCGCGGATCGAAGGACGTCGCCGGCAGGCAGACCAGCACCTTGCTTTCCGCGGGAACATGCACGCCCGCAATGGTCACGTCGGTCCTCGGATAGCGCATGATGCCGTCCCAGCCCGCGCCCGGCGGGTACATGCGCAGGATTTCCTCCACCGCCTTGTCCACCAGGGATGGATCGCCGACCAGGCGTTCGCGCTGTTGCGGATGGCGGAACATGGCCAGCAGGCCGAATTCGATCTGCGCGACGGTGCTCTCGTGACCCGCCACGAGCATGCCCGCGGCCAGGCCGATCGCCTCTTCCTCGGTCGCCTTGCCCTGGTCGACCGCCGCGAGCAGATCCGTCAGCAGGTTGTCGCCCGGATCCTGGCGCTTGTCCCGCATCTTGCCGCGAATGTAGGCGCGGAGTTCTTCCCAGGCCAAGCGCGACGCGCTTCGCGGGCCGCTTTCATGTTGGTGCGTCATCACCTCGTCGGACAGCCCGGCGAAAAAGGCGTGGTCCTCGTAGAGCACGCCCATCAGCGCGCTGATGACCATGGCCGGAAGCGGAAAGGACAGGTGGCGCCGCAGATCGGCGGGCTGGGGCTGGGCCGCCAGCGTGTCGAACAACTGCGCGGCGATCGCCTCGACCTGCTGCGCGAGCAGCTTCACCCTGCCGTTGCTGAAGGCCGGCGCCACGATCGTGCGTAACCGCGTATGCTCGCCCCCCTCGTGCGAGACCAGCCATCCTGGCGAACCGAGAATCACCGAATCCGGGGTGAATGCCGCCGGCGGCATTCCCGCGGGCCGGAACGCCGCGTCGGACAACACCGCCTTGGCCTCGTCATAGCCTGTCACCCACCAGCCTTCGTGCCCGGACGGGAAGCGCACGCGGTGGATCGGACCGTTGGCCCGTAGCGCCAACATCTCGGGCGAGGGCTCAATGTGATCGACGCGCCACATCGGCAGCGTCGGCAAAGGTTGTTCGGACATGCTGGCACTTCACTCTATAGCGATGGGAAGGGCGGAAGGTGACCGGCGGGTGCTGCGGCAGCGAAGACCTAAGACGGCATGTAGACGACGTCGTCCGAAAGCAGACCGATTATCAAGATCGGCCAACGTGTAACTGTCTAGGCACACCGCGCGGCGAGATGCAGAACTTTATCCTGCACCATCGATTTCAGGATAAGGTCGGTGTGGTGGGCCTTTGAGCCGCCGCCGGCCAAGATTTCCTGCGCAAGGGTCGACAAGGGCGGCGAGCTGTTGGGTAAGGGCGGTTTCGCCGAGGACCCCCTGCCCATAGACGCTATCCGACGCGGATTTGACATTTTGCTTTTCTTTCTTCGTTCCATTCGTGCCATCCACGAAATGAAAGTCGGTCGGCGGCTCCCGGCCCGCAACGAAGGTGCTTCAAAACTCGTGCCAAGTTGGCCGACCGAAGAAAAAAATTTGTGATGCTTTTAGCGGCTTAGCCTGAGGCCGGAGAAGAGCTCGGCGAAATAGGCCGGCGTCGCGGACGAAACGAAGGCGACAGAACGTGTCGGATAGTACGCGCTGGTCGACCTTTCGGTCGGGCTTGCGACATTCTGGTCCAGTTTCGAACATAAGAGGGCGGCAAACAGACACGATTGGGGAATTCGATCCTCACGGGGCCAAGGCGCTTGCCCAAGAGCGCGCGCTCATGGTTGCCGCGACAGGCGCATGTTCGCGATAGGCGTGCCTGCGCACCCAAGAACGCTAGCGGCACACGCTACGCAATGACTGGAGTGCCCGCCAGCCTCAGGTAGTGCATCGGCTCGGCTTCCGGTTCGTCTTTGCCCAGCTAGGGCTGAAGCGCCAAATATCCGCACCATACAGCATCGTTGTTGCCTATGACACGAGGCGGCATAGCGCGCGCCCGATCTTCTAAGACACGGCCTCCGAGAAGAAGGGGCGGTCCGACAGCACCTCTATTTGAAATGGCACGCCGCTTGCTGCTCCTGGTTAGAGCACTGTCAAAAACGATGAAAGCGACTTGCACCATGCCCGACACGCGAAGCTCTAGACCGTGGCCTGAGGAGACGGTGCCCGCGCCCGTTGAACATCGGGACATCGTCTCCTCCGGAGGTCCTTGCTGGGTAGCCGCTTTGCGCATGGCTGGTCCGATGCCGGCACGCCAACACGGGGCGCTGGCGCAATTGCCGTTTCCCGGTTCTGTTCAGCATGTGAGTGCCGAAGAGTCCTCAAAGGGTCACCCAAGCCAAGGTCGGCGGGTCACTGCCACATATCGACAACACGCTGTACCAGTCCAGTAACGCGGGTCTGTTGCGTAATACATTCGAGGCCTGCACATGCTTGCGATATTGGCTACTTCCGGCCGCTATCACTTTTCCCCGGGAACGAGCGCGAGTGATCGATCCCGCTTGCGGCGCCATAGCCGTGGAAAGCATGCGGCTCGACGGTCTCCAGCTCGCTCAGATCGATTGCGTTCGGGTGGCAAAGACCAGCAGCCAAGACGTTCCCCGGCATGGAAAAGGAGCCTGCTAGCCGCGAGGTCCTCACTCCGTGCCCGGCATACGAGCCCTAGCTCGGTATTGCGCCAGCCTCTGCCAGAATTCAGCGCGCCAGTTTCTACTTTTGCAGGAGCAAATTAATGACAGTTCGAAAGAAAGTTCCCTTCGTCACCTTTCTCACGCGTGTTCACGATAAGTCAGTCCAAGGGCCAAATCCATATCGCTGGCAAGAAAAGACATCTGACGACTACTTTGCCGGCAAGCGGGTCATCCTGTTCTCGCTGCCTGGCGCCTTCACCCCGACCTGCTCGACCTACCAATTGCCCAAGTTCGAAGAGCTCTATGATGAGTTTGCGAAGCAGGGAATTGACGCGATTTACTGCCTCTCAGTCAACGATGCCTTCGTGATGAATGCGTGGGGGAAGTCCTTGGGCCTGAAGCAGGTCCAGCTCATCCCCGATGGCTCAGGCGAGTTCACACGCAAGATGGGCATGCTGGTTGCCAAGGACAATCTCGGATTCGGGATGCGCTCATGGCGCTACGCCGCCCTGATCAACAATGGCGTGGTGGAGCACTGGTTCGAGGAGGAAGGTTTCTCCGACAACTGCGAGGCCGACCCGTATGGCGTCTCATCCCCGCAAAACGTTCTCGAAACGCTGAAAGCCGCCGCATGACCTAGAAAACGTCTCACTGGCGCCATTGCAGGCCCCAAGAGGCTCCTCGACAGGATTATCGCACTCACCATGCAATCTTCAGCAAGCCTGTTTCAGCGCCAGAAGCAATCCATCGTCGCATCGCCTCAACTCATTGAGTCGATTCGCTTGCTGCAACTGGCGCATACCGAACTGCATCAGTTCGTGGAGGGGGAAATCGAGAAGAACCCGCTCTTGGAATCTGCGTCAAACGATGGCGGGCCTTTTGACGATGCTTCGATTTCGGGAGCGGATCAGCCTGTCGGCTTTGGGGCAAACGCCGTTGAAGGTCCGACCGGGGGAGGTTCGCCTGAACGGCTCGGGCAATGGAAATCACTTCGCAACACGACCAACAACCCGTCCGGCAATGGCCCTTCCCTCGACGAGTTTGCCACCCTCGCCGAAACATTGCACGACCATGTCGCTCGTCAGATCGCCCTCACTGCGTTCACACCACAGGAGCGGCTGATCGCTGGCCAGCTTGCCGCCGATCTGGAAGACACTGGCTATCTTCGGGCAAACCTTTTGGAGCTGACCGAGAGCCTGAATGTCCGTGAGGCTGTTGTGGAACGGGTTCTCGGAACCTTGCAGCAATTTGATCCACCGGGAGTTTTTGCGCGAAGTCTCAGAGAATGCCTCGAGATTCAGTTGCGCCAGCGAAATCGGCTCGACCCGGCAATGGCAGCTTTGGTTGCCCATCTTGAAAAGCTTGCACGACGCGATTTTGAGGCACTGAAGCAGCATTGCGGCGTCGATGAAGAAGACCTTCTCGACATGATGCATGAGATTCGGGCGCTCGATCCCAAGCCTGGGAACAGATTCCAATCCGGTGCGTCTGAATCAATCATACCCGACGTCTGGGTCACGCCCTCGCCGCAAGGCGGGTGGCAGATCGAACTTGATCCCGCCACGCTGCCAAAGCTGCTGATCAACCAAACCTATTATGCCGAAGTCACGCGTCAAACTGCCCAAAATTTGAAAGATCAAGCATTTCTCGACGAATGCTTGCAAAACGCGAACTGGCTAATCCGCAGCCTCGATCAGCGCGCCAAGACGATTGTTAAGGTTGCGGCTGAAATCGTGCGTCAGCAGGATGCCTTTTTGGAACATGGCGTCGCCCACCTGCGGCCTCTCAATCTTAGAACCGTCGCTGACGCGATCGGAGTGCACGAGTCGACGGTAAGCCGGGTGACCTCGAACAAGTACATGCTTACCCCGCGCGGAGTCTTTGAACTGAAGTATTTTTTCACCGTCGCGATCGCGTCCTGCCAAGGCGGCGACGCGCACTCCGCCGAAGCTGTCCGGCATCGGATCAAAGCGATGATTGCCGCAGAATCTCCCGGCGACGTGCTTTCCGATGAGGACATCGCTGTCCGGCTGAAGGAAACCGGCATCGATGTTGCGCGCCGCACCGTCACAAAATATCGCGAAGCAATGAACATCCCCTCCTCCGTGCAACGCCGCCGGGAAATGCGCTTGTGTTTTTGAATTTGGGTCAGGGCAGCCAACATCACGTTGCATTGCATCAAAGTGGAGACTTCGTTCATGACCCAATCCGCGGCATGCGTCATGGACGCTGTCCTGCACGACCCAGAAAAACCCGTCCCACCGTCTGGTCCCGCATGGGGTGCGGTGATTTCGCTTTCCTTGGGCACCTTCGGGCTGGTCACGGCAGAGTTTCTGCCTGTCAGCCTGCTCACGCCCCTCGCTCATGATCTCGGTATCAGCGAGGGAGCCGCTGGACAGGCGATGACGGCGACCGCTATCGTCGGGGCGATCTCGGCGCCGACGGTGGCCATCATCACAAAGCGCCTGGACCGCAGGACCGTCATGTGGACGATGACGCTGCTGCTGATCCTGTCCGACCTTCTGGCGGCCGGCGCGTGGTCGCTGGCGGTTCTCCTGACTGCACGCGTCGTGCTCGGCATAGCGCTCGGAGGCTTCTGGTCGATGTCGGCAGCACTGGCGATGCGGCTCGTTCCAAGCCACCTCCTGGCGCGCGCTATGTCGATCATCCTCACCGGCGTTTCGGTGGCTACCGTTTGCGCAGCTCCAATCGGTGCTTATGTCGGCGATATCTGGGGATGGCGAAGCGCCTTCATACTCGCCGCAGTCGGCGGCGCGGCTACACTGCTGGTGCAACTCATAACCATTCCGAAACTGCCTCCGATTGGAGTGGCTAGCTTCCGCAGCCTGCTGGATGTGGCTAAGATTCCGATGGTCAAGGTTGCGCTTTTGGTCGTCCTGCTGGTCGCTTCCGGCCACTTCGCCGGAATCACTTACATCCGCGCCTTCCTAGAGAAGATTCCCGCGCTTGACGTCGAGACGATCTCGCTTGTGTTGCTTGCTTTTGGCATCGGCGGATTCTTCGGCAATTTGGCCGGCGGGCTTCTGGCCGAGTACAGTCTCAAGGCAGTCGCGGCCCTTGCACCGCTGCTCATAGCGATAGCCGCTGTTTCGCTGCTGACGGCGGGAGCATCGGCCTTGGCCTCGGCGATTGCTGTTGCCGCGTGGGGGTTTGCCTTCGGCGCGGTGCCAGTGGGATTGCAGACGTGGATGGTACGGAGGGCCGTTCCCGAGCAGGCCCAAAGCGCCGGTGTGCTGCTGGTCACAGTATTCCAAGTGGCAATCGCTGCCGGCGCGATCTTCGGCGGACTTTTGGTGGACAATGCCGGGGTTACCAGTGCCATTGCCTACAGTGCTGTTGCCACGTTCGTCGCTGCCCTCATAGTATTCCTGCTCGGCCCGAAGCGCGAAACCTAGACCGCCTGACAGCAGAGATCTCGGCAGCGCAGCGGACGAGAGGTCCAATCGCATGCACGGCGCGGCGCGATCCTCTGCTTGCATGGACCCGCGGAAGCGTTTCGCCGGCTTCACCTCCGGGCCATGGCGACCGACACCGCCAGACAAGCGAACCTCGCCGGCACCGGTTTCCATTTGGCTACGGTGAGCGCTGCCGGCGCGATGGAACGCTTGCTGGCGGTCATATCCTTCACGACAAGCCGGCATTCTGGGCAAGCGACAGCTACGCGCCGGCTACGCCCGTCAGAACGCCGGTGACGATGCCGCTCGATAGCGCAGACAGGTCGCGAATTGCCCGTCGTGTCAACGGCGACCGGATTATCGTCGACCGCGCGTACCTTGTTTCGGCCGATGAGGGGACTAGCGTTTCGGCAGCTTGATGATGTTGACCACATAGCCTCGGAGCTATATATGACTTGGGGAGTCGTTTTTGGCGATGAGTTCGATGGGAGTTCGAGGCGTTGCCCCAGACAGTCCAAGATGAGCTATTGGCCTCGGCTAAGCTGCTCGGTGTTCGGGCCCCAGCTGGGGCGACCGCATGCGGATACCTTGAATGACTCGTCGTTCGCGAACATGAAAGAACTTCGCTTCGACGCTGATGATGGTGTCTGGCGGGTTGCGTTCGCATTCGACTGGAAGCGGAAGGCGATCCTGCTCGTCGCCGGCGATAAGTCGGGCGTGAGTGAGAAGCGCTTCTATAAAAGTCTGATCGCCAAGGCGGACAAGCGCTATCAAGGGCATCTCGACCGTTTGGCGGCGGCGAAGAAGGAGAAGAAGTGATGGGACGCAAGCTTGACGACCTAATCGCTGCGCTCCCCGAGGACCGTCGGGAGCGGGTCGACGCGCGTTTCGAAGAGTAGTCGAGAGTCTCGGCGAGTTGCGGCGTGCCGCTGGAAAGGCCCAGGCTGAAATCGCTTCGGTCCTCAAGATCAAGCAGCCTTCGGTCTCGAAGATCGAGAAACAAGCCGACATGTACTTGTCTACCCTTAAAAGCTACGTCGAGGCGATCGGGGGGCAACTCGAACTCGTCGTTCGCCTTCCGTCGCGCGCGCCCCTCCGTATAGAGCGGCTCGGCGACGTCGTGGCTCCCAAAGCCGTCTCCATGCGTAGCGTTAAAAGAGCGGCAGGTGGACGTAATCGCACAAAGGCCGCACGCGCCGGCTGACCTCACTCTGTTTCGGCTAAAGACTAACGATGGGGCGAGATGGTCTCCTCGATGCAGGGAGTAGGTGTGAGCAACGTCCCAGTTAAGCCAAAGACCGATCTGCCCGCCGTCACACTGCCCGACGTGACCCCTCTCTCCTCGCCCATGCTAGCCCAACTTACCGCCGCGTAGGAGTCCCCCGCAATGTGCTCGCCGAGGACGACCAGATCGCCCATGCTTGGTCCCAGCTCCCACGCCTGATCAAGAGATCCCTCCGCACGTGCGCGATGACCGGATCGTCAAAATGTGTGTCGCCGTCGCCAGCAGTCTGTTCGACGCAGCCATCAACTATGTTTGGAACGCGTCCGTGGTGGAACTGCGTGACAAGGTTCGACGGTTCGGCATCAACGTCGTCCCTCAGATCCTCGACGACAAGTCCTTCGACGAGGACGCGCTCCTCGACCTCAAGGACGCCGAGCTGCTCGACCTCTGCCGTAAGCTCAACCTGATCGGTGACGACAACTTCTTCTTCCTCGACCAGTGCAGGGCCACACGCAACAGTTTCTCTATCGCACACCCAGCTGCGGGGACGGTCGACGAAGACGAGTTCCTGAGCTTCCTAAGCCGCCGCCAGAAGCATGCGCTTTCGAGCGCCCACAACCCTAAGGGGGTGGACACAAAGTCCCTGCTTGCCGCGCTGAAAGCAACGAAGTTCAAGAAGGATCAACGACAAGAATGGGAACGCCGTATCCAGGAAACATTCGAGGCCCAGCGCGAGCTGATGTTCGCCACTGGCGAGGTCATAACAGGGTCGGCCGGCTCGTTAGGGGCGGCCGGCTTTGGTCGAAGCAACAGACGTCATGACGCCGGGTGAAATATGCGATCCCGCATCCCATATTATGGCGCAAGTTCAACCAAAGGGCGGGACGACCATGACAGGTTCGGGGAAATCACTCAGCCATCTGGCGGGCCGCTCGCTCGGCCTCGGCACTTCTAGTGCGCTCGAGCGCGCGCTCGAGACTCAGAGCTCGTTAGACAAGCTGACGGCTTTCGGCATCTTCCGCGACGATCCCGTGAGTCGCGCAGCGCGAGGGCTACAGTCGCCCGAAGTCGAGAAAGCGATGGCGAGCGCGAGCGGCAAAATCGTAGCGCTCGACCCGCTGTTCGAGACGGGTTCGGTCTTCGACCAGCTCAAGCGCAACGCGCTCATGCTCGATGACCCGTTCAAGAACTTCGGGGCGACGCGCAGCGCGATCGAAGAGGCGATGGGCAAGATCGGGCGTATCGACACCACTGCGTTTGGTTTGGCGCACAGCACGGCGACGAAGCTCTCGCTGCTCGATGGGCTGAAGCTCGCCAATCCCCTCGACGACCGCCTCAGTCAGGTCATGAAGCAATTGACTGAGCCTTATGGGGCGCTCCCCGCCAGCGTGCGCGCCGCGCTGGGCATCGGACGAGAAGCGCTCAGCGCCATGTCGCGTGCCCGGCATTGGGCCGACACGCTCACGGTATCGACCGCGCGCGACTACGCCGCGCTGCTCGGCACCGGCGAGAAATATCGCAAGCAGTTCGAGGCACTGAACCTCGCAGCCGACAGCATCGCCGAGGTAACTGCCGGCTTTACGGCCATTGCCGCGCTCGCTGATGCGGCGCTCGGCAGCCGCTTCGCTGGGCTCGATGTCACCAGCACCAAGATGTCGCTGTTCGCCGGAGCGATCGACGTGTTGGGGCCGGGCGCGGGCGGGGCCCAGGCGGCCTATGCCGCGCTGCTCGGCGGCTACAGCTCGACCGACATGCTAGATCGCCCCTATTGGCGCGATCCGCGCGAACGCGCGCGCTATTATCGCGATCAGGACGTCGATGACGGGCTGATCGAGGCCGACAATGCTGCGACCGTGGCGGTTCTGATCGACAGCGGCGTGGTCGAGGGACGACGCACCCGCGCGGGAACGATGACCGCCGTGGTCGAGGCGGGACCGGTCAAGCTCCGCATCATGGCGAGCCGCCCGAAGATGGGTGCGTTCGGCGCGATCGACGCATTCGAGAATGCGTTGCGGACCTTCATCTCGGCCAAGCTCGAAACTCTCGCCGGGCCCAACTGGTTCAAGCAGCGCGTGCCCGGCGATGTCATGTCCCGAGCCAAGGAGCGCCGCCGCGAGGCGATGCGGACGGGCGAAGCGCAGCTTCCGCTAATCCACTATACTGACCTTGGCGATCTGATCGGCGTGATCCTGCGCAAGGACAATTGGGGTGAGCTGTTCGAAGCGGTGTTCGACCGCGCCGAATGGCTGAAGGTCGATCTCGAGCGCCTCAACGCCAATCGTCGCCCGACGATGCACAGCCGCCCGGTCGAGCCGGTGCAATTGTGCGAGATCGTCTTCACGATCCGCCGGCTCCTTGGCTGGATGGAGTGTGACGGGGTGTGGGATCGCGGCTGGGACGATGATGTCTGAGCGCCTCTCTATGGTCAGGAAGGGGGGCCGAAAGCAGTCAGGCGGCTTAAAGCTACCGATTCGCGAAGACCAGACGTTCGCTGGCGCGAGAAGCGTCGTAGCCGTTACGCTCGAAGGGCTACTTGCCCGAAGGCACTGACACATCCATTTCTGGCACGTAGCTGGAAATGAAGTTCGAGCATCGCCACATTAGCATTCGGACCGGCAGTCTAATGGCACTATTGTCATTGATAACAATCTTTGGGACCGACGAAGCGTCTCGCGACTGCCGTTGATGTTTGAGGAGTGTGAATGACGGTACGCTTTGCATTTGACAACAGCTATGCTCGGCTGCCGAGCTCGTTTTATGCGCGTGTTTCCCCGACCCCGGTCTCCGCACCGCACCTCCTCAAGCTTAACCAGGCATCGGACCGATCAATGCACTGACGATCATCGCTGAAGCCGGAGATCTTCGCCGCTTCCACCATCATCGCCAGTTTCTCAAGTTCTGCGGACTGGATCTCTCGACACAGCAGTCCGGTCAATATCGCGGCCAGACCCGCCTTTCCAAGTTCGGCAATGCGCGGCTGCGCCGCACTCTGTGGATCGCCGGGCAAGTCGCCATCCGTCAGCGTGAGAATGGCTTTCGACACAAGTTCGAACGCTACATCGCAAGAGATCGCGACAATCCAGATCTGCGCCGCAAGGCGATGACCGCTATTACCGCCAAGATGGCGCGCGTCGTACACGCCGTCGTCAAAGGCGGTTCCGATTACCGGCCCTTCGTTGAGGGGCGGGTGCCAGGCGGAAGAACCTCTGTCAGCTAGACTAGGGCCGTGAGGGCATCGCTGCGATGACCCTGTAGATAATGTTTGGGTCTTCCACCTGGATCAGAAGCTCGTGTTGAGGACGGTGAGGGCCGCTATCAACGTACCCTGTGTTTGCTATGGACGAGACCTTTTCCCTTGCGGTGGAAGTCGCCTGGTTCGACCACCCAACTTGACGAGCGTCATGCGGCGAGAGCATGCTGACGAACAGAGAGACTTTGACTGTCTCCTCCATTTTCTTCCGCTCTTAGGACGTTGTCGGTGAGCACGGTGTGGATCTTGTAGGGAACGGCTGCGATCAGCCGGAGCAGAAAGTCTCTCGAGACGGCGGTGGTGGCCTTCTCGTGCAACTCGACGAAGGCGAACTTCGAGGTGCGGTCATGGCGACGAACTTATGCAGCTTGCCCTGTTCGGTGCGCACCTCGGCAACGTCGATGTGGAAATAGCCGATCGGGTAGCTTTTGAACTTCTTCCTTGCCGGCTTGTCGCCCTCGACATCCGCTAGCCGGCCGATGCCATGACGCTGCAGGCAGCGATGCAAGGAAGAGCGCGTCAGATGCGGGATCGTCGGCTGCAACGCGTAGAGGCAGTCGTCGAGCGGCAGCAGAGTGTAGCGGCGGAAGGCGACGATGACCGCTTCTTCCTCGACGGAGAGCACCGTCGACCGCGGCTCCTTCGGTCCGGTCGGCAGGTCCGCGACCGCGGTCCGTCCCTTCCACTTGGCAACGGTCTTCTGGTTGATCCCGTAACGCTTGGCCAGCGCTCTCAGGCTCTCTTGACTATGTTGTATCGCTCGACGGATCGCCTCTGTCGTCGTGGCGCTCCCATGCAGAACCTGGCCCATAGCGCATCCCTTGATTCGGAAGACAAGGATGCCCCATCAAAGTGGAAAGCGGTCTGCGCTCTGGCAGAGTGGGGTTGCTGACCAACAACTCTGTGGAGGCCAATCATGCGTGTTGTAGCCGATCGATTTGCGGCGCCTGCCGCTATCCGCACCGATCTTGGCGCGATCCTCGTTTCTTTGGAACTCAGTAAATCGACCTGGTTGATCACTTCGCTGTCGCCGGGCAGTGGGGAGAAGATGTCGAAACATGCGGTACGCGGCGGCGATATCACGGGACTGCTGGCACGCTTTGCCCTGCTCCAGGACAAGGCACAGGCGCGCACCGGCCGGCACTTTGCGCTTGTGGTCATTCACGAGGCGGGTCTGGATGGCTTCTGGATACATCGTGTCCTGGAAGCCGAGGGGATCGAAAGCCATGTCGTCGACGCCGCCTCGATTGACACGTCGCGCCGGCGGCGTCGTGCCAAGACCGACAAGATCGATGGAGAGGCATTGGTGCGTGCGCTGCTCGCCTACAAACGAGGCGAGCCGCGCGTGTGCGCGATGGTTAGGGTACCGAGCGTTAAGGAGGAGGACCATCGGCGCATCGGCCGTGAACGCAAGGTTCTGGTTGGTGAGCGGACCTGCCATGTCAACCGGATCAAGGGCCTGCTGTTTGCTCAAGGCATCACCGGCTACGAGCCGCTGCGTCGTGACCGGCGACATCGGCTTGAGGAACTGAGGACCGGCGACGGCCGCGCACTACCAGAACATCTGAAGGGGCAAATCCCCTGATGTCACCTCGGTCCCGAAACCACCACTTCTCCTTGATCACTGCCCTGTGTCTGCTTTCATACCTGTCTGCCGTTGGGCGACCGCGAAAGAAAGAGTCGTGAAAGGGTCAGACGTTGTGACGGGGCGACCCCGGCACAGGTCGCCGTTGAGCTCCACACTGCACTCTTATGCGACGTTATGCGAACAAACATCGAACATCGCCATAGCGGCTTCGCTCTCATGCCGCAGCTTCGCCGTTCGTAATGGACTCAGTTGCGCCACGAGCGACCTTTCCAAGCCGAGACCAAATGTGCCGCATTTGGGGCCGGTTGCGAATCAGGTGCAGCTGGACCGCTATATTCCGCTCCATTGGAGCACAGAAAGGTAGCCGCGGTACCTTTTTGCCGCTACTGTGATTGACCGCACGTGCCGAGTGCGTAATTGGAAAGATTAACGAAACACCAGTTCGCAACGGGACGCTTAAGATACCCGGGTGACAGGCTTGGGGCGCCAGCCGGTCATTGTTCTCTTGATCGGCTCACGCATGGGGATGTGGGTTGACGGAAGAACCATCGTACGATGCTCAGGCTTGGGATCGCGCATGGCGATACTTCGAGCTTCATGCCGGTCAGCGGATGATGATGTTCAAC
Source organism: Mesorhizobium sp. M0621 (assembly GCF_040320745.1). NCBI lineage: Bacteria > Pseudomonadati > Pseudomonadota > Alphaproteobacteria > Hyphomicrobiales > Phyllobacteriaceae > Mesorhizobium > Mesorhizobium sp. M0621. The sequence continues at coordinate 44,968 of NZ_JAMYQF010000050.1, forward strand.
TTTTTCGTCGTGCTGTCCGGCCTCATCACGGCCGGAGTCGGAACGACCATGCAGGGCCCGCCGCGATTGGCCATCCTGGGAATTCTCCTCGGTCTGCTGCTTATGCTGCTGTCGTTCGTGTTCTGGAAACTCGATCAGCGCGCCGCCTTCCTGGTCAAGCACTCCGAAGCCGCCTCCGTTGAGATCGAGCGGCAACTGCTCCCGCCCGCCGCGCGGCTGTTCTCCTCCGAGCCGGCGAGCTTTCGGGCCACCACTGCAGGCAGGAGTGTTTCGGCGCCATGGACCTTCGGCCGCTCGCTACGCATTGCCTTCGCGGGAATGGCGCTAATCGGGGCGGCGGCGGCGGTCATCTGCGGCCTGCGCGCAGGCGGCACTATAAGCTGGGAAGCGCCCAAGGACCCCGTCGCCCCCCCCCCCCCCCCCCCCCCCCCCCCCCACCCCCCCCCCCCCCGGGGGGGGCGGGGCGGGGGCCGGCGACCGATGACTGGAACAGCTCTGGGCGGCGCCACACAGATCAGGGACATCAACGACGCTAACACGTCGCGTTCCCGCCTCAGCGTGTCGCTTAGGTCGATTCGCAGCCAACGCGTCCGCAACCTCATGCGCGGCATCCTCGCGGCCGAATCCGAGGTGGCGGCGAAGCGAACGCTTGAGAGGCTGAGGGGCGAGGCGAGCCCGGTCGACGCGGCCATCGCTTTCGATATTCTCCAGAGCGTTCCGGAGGCGCACCAACTCCCGCTGCCGAAGGCATTTCCGGTCTCGTGCCAGGATGTCGACCGGGCGCCGTTCTACTCCGCCGCACCAATCGAGATCGAGGTGTCCGAACAGGGCTTGAGGTTCGCACGGGAGGCGGAACGCCTAGTGGCCGCGATCCAGCAGGTGGCGGCTCTCAACGAAAGCATTCTCGACAACGACCACGAGGCCGCCTCAGGCCACTTCGCCCGCTACCGCGAGAGCTTCGGCATCTCCTTTCTCGTTGCGCAGAAGGCCTTCAGCCTACGCCACTCCGGCGGCACGACCGGGGACAGGCGCTCGCTACACGGCGACGTCATCGCCCCGTTCCTCTCACCCCGTCGACAGACCATAGCAGTGGCCTTCGAGGACTCAATCGACGAAGAGCGCGACTACACCCGCGTGCGACGCACGTTCCTGAAATTCGTTGCTAAAGGTCAGCTCGACTCCTTCGACGCCGCCATCATCAGCGACCTATTCGCGCCGCATCTTGCAGAAGGCGTGGGCCCGGCCCAACGCATCCAGGCCTACGGCCGCTGGGGCGCACTGGACTGTCTCGCCGCGACGTACCGAATCCGCCGGCTCTTTGAACTCGGCGGCCATCGCGACGGGGCGGCGGCGATCGACGCCATCATTCCTCACGAGGTCGGCAACGCCTGGCAGGAGGCCTTCACGAACATCGACATCCTGCGGCTCCAGGCATGCATCGGCATCAAGGACCAGTTCTTTGACCGCAGCCTGTTCTCCCATCTTCCGGCATGGAGCGAGTACAAGGAGCTGTTCGATTATCGCCTGCGGGTTGAGACGGCCGTGTCGGAACGACTCGACGGGCGTTTCCCAGTGACTGCCAAGAGGGCCGGCGCCATGGCCGCACCGCGCGTCCGGGTGGACGAGCTACTGGCCAGAGGCAAACCCCGCCTCTCGCTAAGCGAGATCGACCCCGCCACGAGCGGTGGCTTCCACCGCACCATCGCCCTGGTCGCGTCGCAGGAAGCGGGCGGGTTCGGCGAGGTCGACGGAGAGCGGCTCAGCACCCTGCTCGACCAGACGATAGACGTGGCCTCGATGTTCTCGCGCGACGAACTCGCCCAGCTTCTGCCGCGCAGACGCGAAGACCATCTCTACGAGTTCCTTCGGACCGCAGTCGTCAACGACCAGGAGGAGAGCAAAGTCAGCAACCACGCGCTGCGCCGTTCGCTGCAGCAGGCGGTGATATCGCGCTTCGACGGCGACATCGTGAAGCTGCTCGAGTACGTCGACACCGAGCGTCATCACGTCTCTAAACACCTCTATAACCTGTGCACCGAGGCATTCCTGACCGAGCTGTACGACCTCTTCGACGAAGCCGACCAGGTCACCGAGGCCCATGCGAACATCCTCGAATGGTGGGGTGCGAGAGCGAACGACGAGGATGCGCAGCTGCGCGCGAAGTCCCACCGGCTCACGCTCAGGCTCCGCAAGGTCCGAGGAGCGATCGAGGAGACGCGCATCTACGTCGATCCGCTTCGTTTCATCGCCTGGATCGGCGAGACGATGACGGGCGAACTGCGCACGCTGGCGGTGCAGGCTAACCTGATCCTCGACGATTCGGATCGGTCGATCAACCTCAAGGACCGCGTGCGCGTTGCGGTGCAGCCGCGCATGAAGCTGATCGAGCTGCTAGACCGGTGCTACGAGGAGTTCTGCACAAACAAGCTCTACGGCGTCACGTCCTTCATCGGCCGACGCATCCGCCACGGTACGCTGCACGGCCACCTAGTCCTCGAATTCAAGCCCGAGATCGACTCTGCGATCGCGGAGTTTCGCCACAGCGTCCCCCGGTTCGCCGCCTTCCTCGAGAACTGGTTCGCGAGATTCGACGCCGCCGTGCAGGTCATGGCCGCGGATCGCATCCACGTCCGCTCGAAGGAGAAGACGCGCGGACTAATCGTAGCCACGCTCGATGAGCCGGAGAAGACGCAGACGGCCAACCGCATGGTGGAGGAGGTCGCCAAGTCAATGGCTGAGCGACCCCAGCTCGCACTCAGCGCTGCGCTGATCCACGAATACTGCTGGCTCCTGTTCGAAGCAGACCTCAAGCGGACGCGAGAGGCCGTCGAAGAACTGCGACGCGAGTTCGTGATCAACGTCGACGACCATCTCTTCGAGCGGGGGGATATGGACCGGCGCGTGAGCGAGCGCATCCGAAGAATCAATTCGGCCATGCAGCAAAAATTCGAGATCGTCCGCTCCTGGTTCACCCGGCCCACCAATCAGAGCCCGAGCGCGAGCGTCGGTCTTCTGTTCGAGGCGGTGCGCGACGAGGTCCGCCAGCGCTTTCCCGACTTCAAGCCGCTCATCGACGTCACCGGCAACAGCGAGGTCGATCTCATCGGCCACCGCTTCCACTTCTTCTACGACGCGCTGTTCATCCTCGTCGGAAACGCGGCGAAGCATGCCCGTAGCGACGGCGCGCTTGGAATAGACATCGCCTCGGATTTCAGCGAGCAGAAGTACAACTACGTCTCGGTTTCGGTGAAGTCCGACTTAGCCTGCGCCACGCGCAACGCCGACCTCGCCGGGATCGAGGCCGCAATGGCCGCCGAGATCGGAGACGCGATGATGAGGAACAAGAACAGCGGCATCCGAAAGCTGCGTGAGATGGTCGGCGACGTCGAGGAGATCATCGGCTTCGACCGGTGCTATGAGGGGGACTCCGTCATCTTCACGATCGACATGAGGTATCTGAAGGCCTGAGATGGCGGCGCACATCCTTCTCGTCGAGGACGACCAGTTCAAGCAGGAGCCGATCGAGAGCGCGATCCGCGAGGTCCACGCCGACCCGGTCGTACACCTCGCACGCTCGGTCCAGCAGGCCGTGAAATTGCTGCGGTCCCGTCCGTACGACTGCATCGTCCTCGACATCGCCCTGCCGAGCCACGAGAGCCGAGCAGGCGGCGCGCAGCCGATCTCGCAGCCCTCCGGAGGTATCGAGGTACTCCTTGAGCTCGCCTACGACGCGCGGAACGATCCCGTGATCATCGTCACCCAGTATCCAGAGATCGAGTACAACAGCCGATTCCACTCGCTGGCCAAGGCGCGTCAGGCGCTCAGGGCCGCGATACCCGTAAACATTGTCGACGTGGTCCAGTTCAACGCTCAGGACGACGCCTGGCGCGGCCAGTTAAGAAAGGCGCTAGCATGCGGAAGGTGAATGTCCTGATCGTTGAGGACGAGACCGAGAAGTTCGAACAGTTCAGCGCCGCGATCTCGACCTTCTTCGAGCGCGACGCGACGATAGAACGGGCGGAAACCTTCGCGGAGGCGACGCGCGCGATCGTCAGCACGCCGTACGACCTCATCGTCACCGACCTACTCATGCCGCGCCGGCGCGGCGATGACGAGATCGACGTCTCGGAGGAGCTGATCGATCATCTCGGCGCAAGCGAGGCCAACCGTCTGACTACCGTCGTGGCGATCTCCCGGTTCGAGGAAGTGGTCTCGCAGCGCCAGACGATGTTCGCGCGCGCGGGCATCTTCCTCGTCCGATACGCGGACGACTGGAGAACCTGCCTCAACATTTGCATGCAAAAGGTCTCGTTCCGGACCGTCTACGATTTCGTCATCGTGTGCGCGCTGGAGCTCGAGCGCTCGGCGTTCGAAGCCGTTTCGCAGCCCGGGTTCGAGTACGGCGGACTCGTCAACAGCCACGGTCTCGACGGGCGCGAGCTCCGCATCAGTGAGTTGAGCGGCCTCTGCGTCCTTCAGCCGCGGATGGGTCTCGTCGATGCCAGCATAACTGCCGCGCGTGCGTTAGACGCCTTTTCCCCGCGCCTGATCTGCATGGCGGGCATTTGCGGCGGCTTCAGTGATCAGGTGCCGCTTGGTACGCTACTGGTTCCCGAAATTACTTGGGAGCATCAGGCCGGCAAGTGGAACGCCGACGGCTTCGACATTCGTGGATTCCAAGAGCCGCTCAACAACGACATCCAGACGACTCTGAATCAGCTTATCCTGCGCGACAAGGAGCTCGCCGCGCTCAAGTCGAAGTCGCATGAGGTCCAGGTTCCTCAGGGCGGCGCGAAAATGAAGCCCGTCACATCCGGCTCCGCAGTGATCGCGTCGGAGGGCTACGCGAAGGAGATCAAGCGGCAGCACGGTCAGGTCTCAGGCGTTGACATGGAGGTCTATGGCGTCCATCGCGCAGCCGCCTTGCACGGTCGCGTTCTCTGCTTTGCCGCAAAGACCGTGGTAGACCACGCTGACGAGGCGAAGGGCGACAAACTGCAACAGGGCGGCGCGATACTGTCGGCGCGCTTCGTAGCGAAGGCAATACCGGTTGTTCTCGCCGAGTGCGGCGGCGCAAAGACTGGCAGGAGATAGCGCCGGCGGTACGGAAAGCGCAGTCCGGCTCCGATCGACGCCATTTCCGCCGCCATACTGGGACGGCGCGTCACGTGTCCAACGAAACGGTAGGCTTCCGTAACGAGGCGTTTTGGATTTCCGCTCCCGCGCGGCCCGGCTCAGTTCCTTCCTCCGCGATATGAACGAATAACACTTCCACAGATCAGCGCTCGAAGGCGGACGGGCCGATATCCACCACCCTGCTCTTGGTCAGCGTGTCTTCATCGAACCTGAAAGAGAATGGCGGCTTCTAGTCTAGAGCGGGATGAAATGAGACTGAATCGGCTTGGGATTCCCTTAGGCGTGCAAATCTGATTCAACCTTCATGCTGGGCAAGGAGGTCAGCATGG
>NZ_JAMYQF010000051.1:0-50135 GCF_040320745.1 Mesorhizobium sp. M0621
ACTGATCTTCGCTGAGAGCGGGGGGGGGGGGTTGTGTGGTTTGTTGTTTTTTTTTTTTCCGGCCGGGCCGCCCCCCGCCCCGCCCACGGAGAGGGGGCAATCATAGGGCGTCGCCTCCGATCGGCTTGGCTGCGAAAACGAACCTCAGATCTGAAGTGATGACATCCTGGTTGAGCCGTCCTTCCAGCGCCGCAAGAATGGTCCCGCAAACACTCCTAGGGCTTTTCAGCACATCAACATTCCAGAAACGCAATACCGAGAACCCTTCACCGCGCATGAATTCATCGCGTCGTCTGTCGTAAGGGCTTTCGGCATGCTGACTTCCGTCCAACTCTACGACCAGCTTTTCGCTGCGACAGGCGAAATCGGCAAAGTAAGATCCAATCGGCATCTGCCTAACGAATTTGTAGCCGCCTAGCCGTTTGGCCTTCAATTCGTTCCAGAGGGTTGCTTCCGCCTGGTTGTCACCATGGCGAAGCGCACGAGCGCGGGCGATCTTTTCTGGCGAACGCCGGCTCGGAATGTCGGGCGTCCCCCTCTCCGTCTCGGGCTTTGCCCGAGCCACCTCTCCCCCGCTTTGCGGGGGCGAGGAACTCTCGTTTTGAGACGCCATTACATCAAAACCTCGGAATGTCCGGGAACGGCAGTTTGCCGCCGGAAATGTGCATGCGGCCGAGTTCGGCGCAGCGGCGGAGCTGCGGGAAGACCTTGCCGGGGTTGAGCAGATGGTTGGGATCGAAGGCGCATTTGACGCGCATCTGCTGGTCGAGGTCGACCTGGGTGAACATCTCCGGCATCAGGTCGCGTTTTTCAACGCCCACCCCGTGTTCGCCGGTCAAGACGCCGCCGACCTTGACGCAAAGCCGCAATATGTCGGCACCGAAGCTTTCCGCCTTGTCGAGTTCGCCCGGCACGTTGGCATCGTAGAGGATCAGCGGGTGCAGATTGCCGTCGCCGGCGTGAAAGACATTGGCGACGCCGAGGCCGTATTTCTCCGACAGTTCGCGCATGCCGGCGAGCACACGCGGCAGCTCCTTGCGCGGAATGGTGCCGTCCATGCAGTAATAGTCGGGCGAAATGCGGCCGACCGCCGGGAAAGCCGCCTTGCGGCCGGCCCAGAAGCTTAGCCGCTCCTGCTCGGACTGCGAGATGCGGCAGGTGGTCGAGCCGTTCTTGTAGGCGATGGCCTCGACAAGGCCGATCAGATGATCCACCTCGACGCCCGGCCCGTCGAGTTCGACGATCAGCAGCGCCTCGACATCGAGGGGATAGCCGGCATGGACGAAATCTTCCGCCGCGTGGATCGCCGGCCGGTCCATCATCTCCATGCCGCCCGGAATGATGCCGGCGCCGATGATGTCGGCGACGCACTGGCCGCCCTGCTCACTGGTCGGAAAGCCAATCAGCAAAGCGCGCGCCGTCTCCGGCTTCTTCAGAATGCGCACGGTGACCTCGGTGACGACCCCGAGCAGCCCTTCCGAGCCGGTCATGACGCCAAGCAGGTCGTAGCCTTCCGCATCGAGGTGACTGCCGCCCAGCCGCACCACCTCGCCGTTCATCAGCACCATCTCGATGCCGAGCACATTGTTGGCGGTGAGGCCGTATTTCAGGCAGTGCACGCCGCCGGAATTTTCAGCGACGTTGCCGCCGATCGAGCAGGCGATCTGGGAGGATGGATCGGGGGCGTAGTAGAAGCCCTCCTGCTCGACGGCGGTGGTGATGCCGAGATTGGTGACGCCCGGCTGGGCGACAACGACACGATTGGGAAAATCGATCGCAAGGATGCGGTTGAAGCGGCTCATGACCAGCAGCACCGCGTCTTCCAGCGGCAACGCGCCGCCCGACAGCGAGGTGCCGGAGCCGCGCGGTACGACGCGGATGTTGCGGTCGTTGCAGTATTTCAGCACGCGGGAAACCTGCGCCACAGTTTGCGGCAAAACGACAACCAGCGGCAGCTGCCGATAGGCGGTCAGGCCGTCGCTCTCGAAGGCACGCATGGAATTGGCGGCGTCGACAACGCCCTCGCCCGGCACGATGATGCGCATGTCGGCGACGATCTCGTCGCGCCGGCGCATCGTCGCGTCGTCTGGTTTCGGCATGGCCAGGCCGGACATCAACAGCCTCGTTTCGCTTGACTGGTCAAAATCTTTTACCAGTGAAGCGCGCTGGTTGCAAATGCTGCCTAGGTGAGGAATCCAGCCTCAAGGTCGAGACAGGCTTCCGCAGCGGCAATCTGCCGCTGTCTTACCCTCCTCCTTGTGGGGAGGGTCGCGAACGAAGTGAGCGGGGTGGGGGTGCGGCGCAAAGCCAGCACCCTGTGAGCACCCCCACCCCGTTTCGCAGGTTTCGCTTCGCTCAACCTGCTCACCGACCCTCCCCACAAGGGGGAGGGTGAAGGTGCTACTCCCCCGCCAGCTTGCCGGGTTCGGAGTGCATCCGGCGCACACGGCGCACGCCCCACCAGACCAGCAGGATGGCGACCGGCACCGAAGCAGCAGTGATGACCTCCGGAGCGAAGGCATGGCCGAAGATCGAGGCGCCCTTGGCGACATAACCGATGAGGCCGACCACATAATAGGAAACGGCAGCGACCGAGAGGCCTTCGACGGTCTGCTGCAGGCGCAGCTGCAAGCGGGCACGGTTGTTCATCGAGGCGAGCAGGTCGCGGTTCTGCTTCTCGACCTCGACATCGACCCAGGTGCGCAGCAGCGTCGTGGCGCGGGTCAGTTTTCGCGACAGATTGGCCTGCCGCTCCTCGACCGAACGGCAGGTACGCATTGCCGGTGCGACGCGGCGCTGCAGGAACCCGCCCCAGGTGTCGTACCCAGGCACGGCTTCTTCCTCGAGCGCTTCCAGCCGCTCGACGACAATGCCATCATAGGCGCGGCTGGCGCCGAAACGGTAGAGGCTCGACGCCGCGTCGGCTTCCAGTTCCGCGGCGAGCTCGGTGAGATCGGCCAGCAAGGTCTGGCTGTCACGAGTCTGAGCGACCTTCATCTCCAGCGTGGTCTGCGCCAGCCGGTCCTCAATGCGGCGGGCGCGGCCGGACAGGTTCAGCGCCAACGGCAGGCCGAGCATGGCCAACGTGCGATAGGTTTCGATGTCGATCAGCCGTTGCGAAAGCGCGCCGGTGCGTGCCGGGGTCAGGCCGCGGTCGAGCACCAGCATGCGCGTCATGCCGTCACCGTCCTGACGAAAGTCGGTGACGATGGCAGCATTGCCGCGCTCGACCAGCGAGTAGCACAGGCTGGTCGGATCGAAGCCGGCGATCAGTCTTTCACTGACCTGCGTCCATTTGCGGATTTCGAGCCGGATGCCCGAAATGACGGTTCCCGGCGGCGAAAACCCGTTGCCGAACGGCGAATCTTCCTGCGCCCTGCCGCTTTCCGAGAGCGGCCCTTCCCACAGATAGGTCGAGAATTCGGTGTGTCGTTCCCAGCGCAGCGAACCCTTGCCCCACTTCATGGCGTGGTGGCGGGCCTGTCGATCGGGCGCGGCGATGCCGAGGCGTCGCGACAGTTCGGAAAGCACCGCGTGATCGACGCCGGAACCGCCTTCGGTCATGAAGGCGAGTTGTACCAGCACGCGCGGCTTTTCGATCAGCGGATGCGGCCGGGCATGGACCTCGCCGAGCGCGCCGGGCCGGCCCTCATGCGCGGGAAACCCCATGACGCTGCCTTTGGCGCGCGGCTGGAACTCGAGATTGGACGGGTCGTCTGACACGGCTTGTTCCCTGGGCTTCTTTGAACCCTCTTGCACTCGCGTCCCTCTAGACCAATAGCCTGATGACGCAAACAGCAAAGTTTAGCCGAAGACGATATGGCGCCGGGCGGCAAAATCGACACGCTTCGACCAATTGGATAAATAATTTGACCAGTTGACGACGCAGGCTTTATCCTGCGCGACACCGGTTCACCTTCCAGGCATTGAGTTGAGCGACATTTTTTCCAGGATCGAGCATTCGCGCACCGCCGACGAGGTGGTGCAGCAGATCGAAAGCCTCATCCTCGAAGGTGTCCTGCGCACCGGCGACCGGCTGCCGGGCGAGCGCGAGCTTGCACGCCAGTTCGACGTGTCGCGGCCGATCCTGCGTGATGCACTGAAGGCGCTGGAAGGGCGCGGCCTTTTGACGACAAGGCCCGGCGGCGGCACGCATGTCGCCGATGTCATCGGCCAGTTGTTCACCAAGCCGGTGACGGACCTGATCTCGATGCACCGCAAGGCTGTGACCGACTATCTGGAATACCGCCGTGAGATCGAAGGGGTAGCGGCCGAATACGCGGCGCGGCGGGCCACACCAGACGACATGGCGCTGCTCGACAAGATCATGGCACGCATGGACGATGCGCACCGGACCGGCGACTTCGACGACGAGGCTGAAATCGACGTCGAGTTCCACCACGCGATCTGTGAGTGCGCGCACAACATCATCCTTTTGCACACCCTGCGCTCCTGCTACCGGCTGTTGTCGGAAGGCGTTTTCCAGAACCGGCTCCTGGTGTTCACGGTGCCCGGCGCGCGCGAGGCGCTGCTTGCGCAGCATCGGGCGATCCATGCGGCGGTGAAGGCCGGCGACCCGGCTGCTGCCCGGCAAGCAGCGATGGACCACATCACCTATGTCGAACGGTCGATGGCGGAGGCTGAGCGCAGCGGCGACTGGCAGCGCGTGTCGCGGCTGAGGCTGAAGCAGCGTGTCGACGCTACCGACACCGAACCTGCACGCAAACGCTCCTAGCAATCGAAAACGGGAACCCATGAGCCAGATCCTGACCATCGCCGATCTCAAGGACCTCGCGCGCCGGCGCGTGCCGAAGATGTTCTTCGACTATGCAGATTCCGGTTCGTGGACCGAAAGCACGTATCGGGCCAACGAAGAGGATTTCCATAAGATCAAGTTCCGCCAGCGCGTCCTCGTCGACATGGACAACCGTTCGCTGGCATCGACGATGGTGGGCGAGAAGGTATCGATGCCGGTGGCATTGGCGCCAACCGGCATGACCGGCATGCAGCATGCGAATGGTGAGATGCTGGCGGCGCAGGCGGCGGAAGAGTTCGGCGTGCCGTTCACCTTGTCGACGATGAGCATCTGCTCGATCGAAGATGTTGCCTCCGTCACCACCAAGCCGTTCTGGTTCCAGCTCTATGTGCTGCGCGACAAGGATTTCGTGCTCAACCTCATCGACAGGGCGAAGGCAGCGAAATGCTCGGCGCTGGTGCTGACGCTTGACCTGCAGATTCTCGGCCAGCGTCACAAGGACATCCGCAACGGGCTCTCGGCGCCGCCCAAGCTGACGCTGACCAACATCGTCGACATGGCCATCCGCCCGCGCTGGTGCGCCGCCATGGCCGGCACCAAGCGGCGAACCTTCCGCAACATCGTCGGCCACGCCAAGGGCGTCGGCAACATGTCCTCACTGGCATCGTGGACGACGGAGCAGTTCGATCCGCATCTGTCGTGGAAGGACGTCGCCTGGATCAAGGAACGCTGGGGCGGCAAGCTGATCCTCAAAGGCATTCTCGACAAGGAAGATGCGCTGATGGCGGCCAAGACCGGTGCCGACGCGATCATCGTTTCCAACCATGGCGGGCGCCAGCTCGATGGTGCATCGTCGTCGATCGGCGTGCTGGAAGAGATCGCCGATGCGGTCGGCGACACGATCGAAGTGCATATGGACGGCGGCATCCGTTCCGGCCAGGACGTGCTGAAGGCGCTCTGCCTCGGCGCCAAGGGAACCTATATCGGCCGGCCATTTCTTTACGGCCTGGGCGCTCTCGGCAAGGAAGGAGTTACCAAGGCGTTGGAAATCATCCGCAAGGAGATGGACATCACGCTGGCGCTGTGCGGAAAGCGTCTGGTCACCGACATGGGCAAGGACCAGCTCCGGCGCTAGAGTTCCGTGACAGCCTGACCACGGAGACGACGAGACCTTGGCGGAACCCGGTATCCATTTTCTCGACGCGCAGGGGCCGGACGGTGTGCGTCTCTACGCGATTGGCGACGTGCACGGCCGGCTCGACCTGCTGGCCGCCATGCATCAGCGCATCAAGACCGAGATCGAGCAGCAGGCGCCAGCCGACTGGCGTGTCATCCATCTTGGCGACTATGTCGACCGCGGACCGGATTCAAAGGGCGTCATCGACTTCCTGATCGAAGCGCGCGAGCGCGACCCGCGCCATCTGATGCTGGCCGGCAACCACGACATCGGTTTTCTCGATTTTCTCAAGGCCCCCGACCCGGACGGACTTTTCATCCGCTTTGGCGGTATCCAGACGGCGCAGTCCTACGGCGTGACGATCAATGACGGCACAAGCGTGTGGTTCGGCAAGGCCGAGTCCGCCGTGCGCAAAGGACATCAGGCCCTGGTCGAGGCCGTGCCGCAGGACCACATCGATTTCCTGCGGTCGCTGCCGTTTTCGGTGACATTGGGCGATTTCTTCTTCTGCCATGCCGGCATCAGGCCGGGCATCCCCTTGGACAGGCAAAACCCGCAGGATCTGATCTGGATCCGCGACCTCTTCCACAATCACACCGGCCTCTATCCGAAGATCGTGGTGCACGGCCACACGCCGGTACCGGAGGCGGAAGTGATGGCCAACCGCGTCAATGTCGACACGCTTGCCTGGCAATCAGGCATGCTGACGGCGCTCGTCGTCGACGGTCCGGACAAACGCATCCTGACAATGACGATCAAGGAACCTTGGACAATTAAGCAAGCTTGAGCGCTGCGCGTCCGAGGACGCTCCGGCTCGTGGCGCAGCCCCGGCTTTAGTGCAGCGAGGCGGTGACACCGTAACCGTCGACGGCGTTGTGGTTGTTGGCTGCGTCGGCGGCATAGATGCCGAGTCCGCACAGCACGATGGCGGATACCATGGCAAAGGACAGAAGCGCTGCTTTCACGGACGTCATCTCTTGTTGAGCTTTCTGCATCTGTGCACGAGGCGGTTACCAATGCGTTGAAACGGAGAATTCGCTTCAAAGTTTCGACGATTTAGCGCTTCTAGGCATGTTCTGTATCAACGGTGTGTCGCGCGGGTCACACAAAAGGTTCATCGCGGTTGCACGGAAGATGCAGAGCGCGCGCCTTCTAGGATGGCGGGCGGACACAAGCCAAGGATGAAAGGTGTTTTCCCCAGGCGGATTCCCCGCCGCGTGCCAATTATGTCACGCGGCAGCGCATCGAGGGCACGCTTAGATTGTCGCTACCCACGCGCGGGCAATGGCCAGGCCCGCGGCATCCGCATCAGGCCCGTTGCGGGCCATTTCGCCATCGAGCTTGCCGGCCCAATCGGGATGCCGCGCGGCGATGGTCGGGGCGAAGGACGTGCTCCAGTCCTGCACCATCGGCCGGTCGGCCTCGAAATGGAACTGGAAGCCGTAGACGGCGCGGCCGACGCGAAACGCCTGGTTTTCGGCGACATCGTTGCCTGCGAGCCGCACGGCGCTCTCAGGCAGCACGAAGGTGTCATCGTGCCACTGGAAGATCGGAAACTTCTCCGGCAGCGCGCCCAGCACAGGATCGGCCTTGGCATCCGGCGTCAGCGACACGCCGCGCCAGCCGAACTCGTCGGCGCCGCCGATGCGGTTCTCACCACCGAAGGCACGGGCGACGAGCTGGCTGCCGAGGCAGATGCCGAGCACGGCGCGGTCCTTGCCGGCGAAATCGCGGGTCAGTTCGAGCAGTGCCGGGAAATAGGGGTACTCATCGTCGGCCAGTGCATTCTGGCCACCGCCGAGCACCACCATGGCATCATGCCCGGCCGCGTCATCCGGCAGCAGATCGCCCTTGTAAGGAAGGCGTATATCGAGATCGGCGCCCGCCTCCGCAAGAGCGGCGCCAACCTGGCCAAGGCCGGTATTGTCGTAGTTCTGGACCACCAGCACCCGCATGAAAAACCCTGCTGACATGAAAAAGATGCGACGAGCGATACCATGCCGTTTGTATTGCAGCCAATATGCGTATTCCGGGAGAAAACTATGCCACTGCAGAACCGGGTCGATCCGTTCGGCGCCATCCACGCCGTGTCCGAGCGTGGACTGTTCACCGGCAATCGCGGCATCATCCACGATCCCGAGACGAAGACGCTGTTGAAAAAGCGCTGGGCGCTTCAGGTCTGGATCATCTGCGTCTGCCAATTCCGCAATGTGCGGCGCGAGCCGATGGGCCGCAACCGGAAGGGGGGTAAAGCGGGCTGGACCGAGCTGTTCTTCCTCGACGAGGTGACCGCGTTGGCGGCCGGGCATCGCCCCTGCTTCTTTTGCCAGCGCGAACGGGCCAAGGATTTCGTCGGCCGCTTCGGCGAAGCCTTCGGCATTGCCGAGCCGCGCGCGCCGCAAGTCGACAAGCGGCTGCACAAGGAGCGGCTGGCGTCGGGCGGCAAGCCGCCAGCAGTTGCTGTTGAAGAGCTTGCCGGCCTGCCGGACGGTGCCATGGTTGGGGATGGCGGCAACGCTTATGCTTTGCGCGGCGGCAGAGCATTGCGCTGGTCCTTTGCTGGATATGGCCCACCAGCTGATTTCGACCTGCTCGAAGGCAAGACACTCTCGCTGCTGACGCCGGCCACGACGCTCGCCGTGCTGTACCACGGCTTTCGCCCCGTATGGCATCCGTCCGCCCAGACTTGACGCCGGCGGTCGGCTCGCTCATTCCTCGGCAATGCGCGCCAATTACAAGATGCAACGTCTGTTCGTGCCCGACGATCTGCGGCCAGACATCGAGTTCGACGCAGGCCAACAGCAGAGCCACTATCTCCTGCATGTGCTGCGGCTCGGCGAAGGCGCCGAAATCCTGGTGTTCAATGGCCGCGACGGCGAATGGTCGGCGGCCATCACGGCGAAGACAAAAAGGGCGGTGCGGCTGAAGGTGTCGGTGCTGCAACGGCCACAGCCGCCGCTGCCCGACCTTATCTACTGCTTTGCGCCGCTGAAGCAGGGCCGGCTCGACTATCTCGTGCAGAAGGCGGTCGAGATGGGCGCCGGCATCCTGCAGCCGGTCATCACCCAGCACACGCAAGTGGCCAAGCCTAGCATCGATCGCCTGCGCGCCAATGTCGTCGAAGCCGCCGAACAATGCGGCATCCTGGCGGTGCCGGAGGTGCGCGAAGCCGAAAAATTCGACCGCCTGCTGACCGGCTGGGACAAGGAACGACGGCTGATCTTCTGTGACGAGGACGCCTCGACCAACAATCCGCTGCCCGCGCTGCAGGCGGTCAAGGAAAACAGGCTTGGGCTGCTGGTCGGGCCGGAGGGCGGCTTTTCCGACGACGAGCGCAAGATGCTGCGCGCCCTACCCTTCGTCACCGCCATTCCGCTCGGACCGCGCATCCTGCGCGCCGATACGGCAGCAGTGGCCGCGCTCGCGGTGATGCAGGCAACAGTCGGAGACTGGTAAGACGTCATCCCTTGCAAGCGATGACAGGGCGGTAACGTTCAATTCCTGTTGACCTGTGGCTCAGGATTTTTCGCTTGCTCGTCTGCTGACATTTCGTCCATTTAGCGCCGGCGATCATCCGATCGTCCTAGAGCGCCACGCGTCCTTTCGGACACACAAAGGACGCTGTAGCATTTCATTGGGTTCATGGTCCTTTCCGAAAATCGAAAGCAGATTTTCGGGGTCATGTGCTGAGGGCTTACAAATGGCGCGCGATACTACTGATTTCCGCCCGATCGAAGGTGTCGACGAACTCGTCGAGCATCTGGCCGAAGGCAACAAGCCGCGCGACAAGTGGCGCATCGGCACCGAGCACGAGAAGTTCCCCTTCTATGTCGACGGCAACGCGCCTGTGCCCTATGGCGGCGAGCGCGGCATCCGCGCCATCCTCGAAGGCATGCAGTCGAAACTCGGCTGGGATCCGATCATCGATGACGGCCGCATCATTGGCCTGGTCGAACCGACCGGCCAGGGTGCGATTTCTCTGGAACCAGGCGGCCAGTTCGAGCTTTCCGGCGCGCCGCTGGAGACGATCCATCAGACCTGCCGCGAGGGCAATGCCCATCTGGCGCAGGTGCGCGAGATCGCCGAGCCGATGGGCATCCGCTTCCTTGGCCTCGGCGGCAGCCCGAAATGGTCGCTGGCCGAGACGCCGAAAATGCCGAAATCGCGCTACGAGATCATGACGCGCTACATGCCCAAGGTCGGCACCAAGGGCCTCGACATGATGTACCGCACCTGCACGATCCAGGTGAATCTCGACTTCGAGAGCGAGGCCGACATGCGCCGCAAGATGCAGGTGTCACTGAAGCTGCAGCCGCTGTCGACGGCATTGTTCGCCAATTCGCCTTTCACCGAAAGCCACCCGAACGGCTTGCAAAGCTGGCGCGGCGACATCTGGCGCGACACCGACAACCAGCGCTCGGGCCTGCTCGAATTCTGTTTCTCGCCCGATTTCGGTTTCGCCGACTATGTCGAATGGGCGCTCGACGTGCCGATGTATTTCGTCATTCGCGACCGCCACTATCACGACATGACGCACATCACCTTCCGCCAGTTCATGGCGGGCGCCGCACGGCATGAAATTCCCGACGGGCTGCCGACGATGGGCGACTGGGCAAACCATCTGTCGACGCTGTTCCCGGACGTGCGGCTGAAGCGTTTCCTCGAGATGCGCGGCGCCGACGGCGGTCCATGGCGGCGCATCTGCGCGCTGCCGGCCTTCTGGGTCGGATTGCTCTATGATGAGGCAGCGCTCGACGCCGCCGAGGCGCTGACCTCGAGCTGGACGTATGAAGAAACGCTGGCGATGCGCAATGCCGTACCGGAACAAGGCATTTCCGCGCCCTTCCGCAACACCACGCTGCGCGAAATCGCGCGCGATGTGATGGTCATTTCGCGCATGGGCCTGAAGAACCGTGGCCGCAAGAACCGCGACGGCTACGACGAGACCTCCTTCCTCAACACGCTCGACGAGGTCGTGGCACGCGGCACCACCAGCGCCGAGGAGATGCTATCGGCCTACCACACACGCTGGGGCGGCTCGATCGAGCCGGTGTTCATGGAATATGCCTATTAACCCTCGGATTTGACGCGGCCGATTGATCGGCAAAAGCCGCTTCAATCGACGGTGGAAACGAACTAGGCTTCTCCAGCGAGGATTTCCGGAGGAGACACCGATGCCTACCTTGTTCGACATGCTGACGCAGGCCCAGAACGGCAACGGCATGCAGGCCCTTGCCCAACAATACGGGCTATCGATGCAGCAGACGCAGGCGGCGGTTGCCGCTCTGCTGCCGGCCTTTTCGCAGGGGCTGCAACGCAACACTGCCGACCCCTATGGGCTCGGCGCCTTCATAACGGCGATGGCCAGCGGCCAGCACGCCAAGTATTTCGAGGACGCAACCAGAGCCTTCTCGCCGCAGGGCGTCGATGAGGGCAACGGCATTCTCGGACATTTGTTCGGCTCGAAAGATCTATCGCGCGCGGTGGCCAGCCAGGCGGCGCAAGCGAGCGGTGTCAACCAGCATATCCTGCAGCAGATGCTGCCGGCGATCGCCTCGATGGTCATGGGGGGGCTGTTCAAGCAGACTACAAATCAGATGCAAGCCGCCGGCGGCTTTGGCGGTGGCGGCAACAATCCGCTCGGCGAGATCATCGAGCAGATGATGCGGCAAGGTGGCGGCATGCAGGCCCCGGCGCCGCAGCCACGTCAGACGCCGCAGCCCCAGAACCCGATGGACAACCCGCTCGGCAAGGTCTTGCAGGACATGTTCGGCGGCGGCGCGCCTCAGCCGCAAAGCCAGCCGCAGCCGGCACCCAATCCC
Organism: Mesorhizobium sp. M0621; assembly: GCF_040320745.1. NCBI lineage: Bacteria > Pseudomonadati > Pseudomonadota > Alphaproteobacteria > Hyphomicrobiales > Phyllobacteriaceae > Mesorhizobium > Mesorhizobium sp. M0621. The sequence goes on from NZ_JAMYQF010000051.1 coordinate 11,756, forward strand.
TATGGCGACAATCCGCTCGGCAAGGTGCTGCAGGACATGTTCGGCGGCGGTACGCCTCAGCCGCAGCCGCAAGGCCGGGCGCAGCCGCAGCAGACGCAGAGCCCCTATGGCGACAATCCGTTGGGAAAGATCTTCGAGGAGATGTTGCGACAAGGCGGCGGTGGCGGCTTCGGCATCCCGGGCGGCCAGCCGGCGCCGCAACAGCCTCAAGCGCCCCCACAGCAACGTCAGGCGCCTCAGCCACAGGCCAATCCGAGCGGCAGGCCAAAGAATCCGTTCGACGACCTGTTCGGCAAGATGTTCGAGATCGGCGCCCAGCAGCGTGACGACTACCAGAAAGGCGTGGAAACGATCTTCGACCAGTTCAAGCGCGACATGGACCGGCGGTAGGTCGATAGCAAGCGCCGTCCCCAACCAAGAAAAGAAAAGCCCGGTCCTGGGAGGACCGGGCAGAGTGCAGGCGGGCCGGCGGGGATCCGGCAGGGAGTGGGGCCTGCATCACTTTTCAGTCGCGCCGAACCTCTAAAAGGTTCAAAGCAACCTTAACAACAAGCAGCCGATCAAGCGACCTTGCGGGCGAAATCCTCGATCGTCTCGATGCGATCGCTGGCGATTTCGCGCAACATCGCCGTCGGGTCTCGGCCGAACGGCACGTCGATGGCGACATGCAGGTCGGCGCGCGTCAGACCGATATCGGCGAGTTCGGCATCCGACATCTCGCCAAGGCGGTAAAAGGCGCGGCGGTTTTTCCAGGCGCGGTAGATGTTGAAGACGGTATTTGCCACGCGCGTCGCAACGGCCGGACGCGAGGTGATGCGCGAGGTCTCGGTGGCGAAATCAAACGTGGTCATGTCGGTCTCCTTCAGACTCGAACGAGCAAGGCCAGCAATCGGCGCTGACAACAGCGACGGTTCCGGTCCCAATTCACATGCTTTCATGTGGACAATGCGAATTTGCCATGATGCGATTGATTAATCCAACGAATGTTTCTAATCTTAAGCATCAACACTAGTGATGGATCAAATCGATGAAATCGCCTCTCGATCTCGATCAGTTGCAGACCTTCATCTCGATTGCCGACACCGGCAGCTTCACGCGAGCAGCCGAAGAGGTGCACCGGACCCAGTCGGCGGTATCCATGCAGATGCGCCGGCTGGAAGAGCGGATCGGCAAGCCGCTGTTCGAAAAGGACGGGCGCACCAACAGGCTGACCGAGGAAGGCGACAAGCTGCTCTCCTACGCGCGGCGGCTGCTCTATCTCAACCGCGAGACGCTGGCCGCCTTCGACGACCGGCGGCTCGAAGGCACGATCCGCATCGGCACGCCTGACGACTATGCCGACCGTTTCCTGCCCGAGATCATGGCGCGGTTCACGCGCTCCAATCCGCGTGTCGAACTGACCGTCATCTGCGAGCCGACACCGGGGCTGGTCGAGCATATCAAACGCGGCAACCTCGACCTGGCGCTGGTGACGCACAACGACGTACGCGGCCAGTCGGAGGTGGTGAGGCGCGAACCGCTGCTGTGGGTCACCTCGGCCAACCACGCCACGCACGAGCAGGAAACGCTGCCGATGGCCTTTGGCCGGCCGAATTGCATCTGGCGGCGCGCCGCCGTCGATGTGCTCGACCAGCAGAACCGCGACTATCGCATCCTGTTCACCAGCTTCTCGGCCACCGTCATCACCGCCGCGGTGCTTTCGGGACTGGCGATCTCGGTGCTGCCGGAATGCGCGCTGCGGCCCGGCATGCGGGTGCTGGGCGAAGCCGACGGCTTCGGCGCCCTGCCCGATTGCCGCATCGGCATCATGCGCGGCCAGACGTCGCGACCGGAGATCGTCGATGCGCTCGCCCGCCATATTTCGGAAAGCCTGGACAATATTTCCGTGCCGATCAGCGAAGACACCGGGAGCTTCGACTTTGCGGCGCTCGCCTTCACCAAGCTGCGGCGAACCAAGCCGAACCAGATCCTGCCCGGCTGGTAGGCAGGGTCAGGCATGCGGGTTATGAACGCCTGGCCTGACTCGGCCACCTTGACGCGGGCGCCCAACCGTCCCCCAATCGGCCGATGAGCGACGCAGCATCCGAATCACGTACCAACGCCACCGAATACACGGTGAGCGAGATTTCCGGCGCGCTGAAGCGCACGGTCGAGGACGTGTTCGGCAATGTGCGGGTGCGCGGCGAAATATCAGGCTATCGCGGGCCGCATTCCTCCGGTCATGCCTATTTCGCGCTGAAGGACGACCGCGCCCGGCTCGACGCCGTGGTGTGGAAAGGCACGATGAGCCGGCTGAAGTTCCGCCCCGAAGAGGGGATGGAGGTGATCGCCACCGGCAAGCTCACCACCTATCCCGGCAAATCCAACTACCAGATCGTCATCGACAATCTGGAGCCGGCCGGCGCCGGCGCGCTGATGGCGCTGCTGGAGGAGCGCAAGCGGCGGCTGCAGGCCGAGGGCCTGTTCGACACCGGTCGCAAGCGGTTGCTGCCGTTCATGCCGCGCGTCATCGGCGTCGTCACCTCGCCGACCGGATCCGTCATCCGCGACATCATCCACCGCATCAAGGACCGGTTTCCACTGCATATCCTGGTCTGGCCGGTGCGTGTGCAGGGCGAAACGTCGGGCGCGGAAGTGACTGCGGCGGTCAACGGCTTCAACGCGCTGGCCTGGGATGGCGCCATCCAGCGCCCCGATCTGCTGATCGTGGCGCGCGGCGGCGGCAGCCTCGAAGACCTCTGGGGGTTCAACGACGAGGCGCTCGCCCGCGCGGTTGCCGCCTCCGGCATTCCGGTGATCTCGGCTGTCGGTCACGAGACGGACTGGACGCTGATCGACCTCGTCGCGGATGTGCGGGCGCCGACGCCGACGGGTGCGGCTGAGATTGCAGTGCCGGTGAAGGCGGACCTTGAAGCCACGCTTGCCAGCCTCGGCGCGCGACTCAAGGCGGCGGTCCTGCGCAATTTCGAACGCAAGCGGCAGGCCGCCCGTGCGGCCGCCCGTGCTCTCCCCTCGCCCGATCAGTTGCTGGCACTGCCGCGGCGACGCCTCGATGATGCGACATCTAGGCTCGGCCGTGGCCTGCTGGTCTCCACCGAACGAAAGCGGGCACGGTTCTTCGCTGTAAAACTGACACCGGCAATGCTGTCACAGCGGATTGCCGAGGCGCGGCGCACCAACGAACGCAATCTTTTGCGCGCGCAAGGCGCGCTACGCGCGCTGGCAAGAGCCCGGCGTGCAGAATTAAATCGTGCGGCGGACCAGTTGCCGAAATGCGCCAGGGCATCGCTGCAGCGGCACAGGCAGCAACTGGCTCTGCTGCAAGGCCGCATCACGATCGAGCCCACAGCGCGGCGGCAACGCGTGCAGAGGGATTTGCTGACAGCATTAACCAGACGCAGCACGCAAGCGGTGGTGCTCAGGCTGGAGCGTTTGCGCGGCCGCGTTGTCCAAGCCGAAAGGCTGATGGCGACACTGTCGCACAAGGCGGTGCTGGCGCGCGGCTTTGCCTTGGTGAAGGACGCCGATGGCGCGGTAATCAAGCAGGCGGCCGATGTGTCATCGGGAATGGCGCTTTCGCTGGAATTCGCCGACGGCACCGCCGATGCCATTGCAACCAGCGGCACGGCAAAACCGAAAGCGGTGACCAAGCCGGCGGCCAAGACCAAAGAGCCCGGCAACCAGGGATCCCTGTTCTGAGATCATGACCGACAATCCGAACCATCTGGCAACGCCTTCCGGCAAGCCGCGTGCGCGAAGTTTTGGCATCGGCTTCGACGGGACACCCGGGCCATTCAACGCAATCACCGATGTGTCCGGTGTAGCGGTCGGTTATGCGACGCTGATTTCGGGCGATGGCGCGCTCGTCGTCGGCCAGGGACCGGTGGGACCGGCGTGACCGCGATCCTGCCCAGGCCGCGCGCCGATCTTGCCACGCCGGTCTTCGCCGGCATCTTCAGCCAGAACGGCAATGGCGAACTGACCGGCTCGCACATCGTCGAGGAAACCGGCGCTTTCAACTTCCCGATCACCATCACCAACACGCATTCCTGCGGTGTCTCACGCGACGGCACGCTGCGCTGGATGCAAAGCGTGCTGCCGGCGGCGCTCGACAGCGCCTGGGGGCTGCCGGTAGCGGCGGAAACCTATGACGGCTTTCTCAACGACATCAACGGCCACCATTTGACTTTTGAGCACGTCGCCCAGGCCCTTGACGGTGCGACCAGCGGACCGATCGAGGAAGGCAGCGTCGGCGGCGGCACCGGCATGATCACTTTCGGCTTCAAAGCAGGATCAGGGACGGCGTCGCGCGTCGTTGAACGACACGAGCGCAGCTACACGGTCGGTGCCCTCGTGCAGTCGAATTTCGGCAAGCGACACAATTTTACGGTTCGCGGTCTGCGCGCCGGGCCGGAACTCATCGAACCGGCGGTCCGCGAAGGCACGCGGCGCGCCGAAAAGGGTTCGATCATCGCCGCCATCGCCACCGATGCCCCGTTCCTGCCGCACCAGATGAAACGGCTGGCACGCCGCGTGCCGCTTGGCGTCGCCATGACCGGCGGCTTCGGCTATCACAGCTCAGGCGACATTTTTATCGCCTTCTCGACCGCCAACGTGAGCGCGGCGCTGGCGCCGTCCGGCAGCATCGCCAGTGCCGACTTCATTCCTGACACCGACATCGATCCGTTTTTCGACGCGGTGATCCAGGCCGTGGAGGAAGCGATCCTCAACGCGCTCGTCGCCAATGACGACATGATCGGGCGCGACGGCAATTTCGTGCCGGCGCTGCCGAAGGCCTGGCTGAAAGAAAAATTTGGCTGAAAGCGATCATTGAAACGAAAACGCGGGCCAAACAAGCCCGCGTGTTTCAGATGGAGTCCGCCCCCTATGCGGTCATTCCGCGGCTTTGTTGGACGCCTGCTGCTGCTCGTCGGCCTCGGCCGCTTCCTCTAGCCTGGAGGCGATGAGTTCCTTGATATCGCCGACTTCCTCCTGGATATCCTCCAGGGGTATGCCGACTTCGGCTGCCTTGGCAGCGCATTCCTTGGCCAGTGTCTCGGCCTGCTTCTCGATCCGGGCCTCTGAAGGCTGGCAGTGGACCTTTTCGCCGATCCATCCCCGCAAGAACTCGATCGCGTGTTCACTCATACTGCTGTTCCCTTGCGGCAAAGCCGGTTGGTAATCATAAACGTCGGCACCCCGCAAAGGATGCATGCCCCTATTCCAGCCGAGTCGCGGCCACTCGGCAAGCCGATGCCGTCCAAGGTCCACAGAGCCATAGGAAATCGAAGGGTCAAGAACATTTTCTGATTCTGGAGGAGTCGGTACCGTTGGCTGGGTCACACCCAGCGTTGCGCATTTGTTTCTATTTGCTTTTTCCGGTTTTCGGGCCGATTTTCGTCACAATAGATGGCGCAACACACAACACATTTACAGTTGCTTCGAGGTCGCTGCCCTCAGGCACGCGGGTCGAAGCCGCCGCTATATAGTGACATCCTCATGCAATGTCGACTCCGCTCGCCATGCTGCTTCTTTCCGCCGCGCCGAAGCGCTCCGCGAAGAACGCAGAGCAGGTTATGGACGGTGCGGGCGGTCCCTGGCGGAACCGCTCAGACGTGCACAGCCACGACCGCCGCGCAGTCGCCGGCCTTGGCCAGGCCGGGGAAATGCCGCGCCGCCAGCATGCCCGACATTTTTGCCCGGATTTCCTGGGGGGCGATGCCGGTGCGACCGGTGGAATGAATGCGGGCAAGCACCGCGCCTTCTTCGACCGGCTCGCCAAGATCGACCATGGTTTCGATCATGCCGTCTTCCTCGGCGAACGAAAAACAATCGCCCGATGGCATGTCGAGCCACTGCGTCGGGCTCTTCTCGACCGCTCCGGCAACGATGCCGGTATGGCGCAGCACATTGAGAATACCGCGTCGCGCGATCCGTACGGTTTGCGCACGCGAGGTCCCGCCGCCACCAAGTTCGGTGCTGACAAAAACCTTGCCCATCTCTTCGGCTGCCGTGTCGTACATGCCGACTGAATCAATCTCGATCATGCGCATCGAAAACGGCGCGGAAAATGCCGCAACCGCCTCGAAGGCTTTCTGCTCCAGTGCCTTGTCCGGCAAAGTATGCGCGGCGCAGAACGGCACGAAGTCCAACGTCCTGCCGCCGGAATGGAAGTCGAACACGATGTCCGCGCGGGGAAGTAGCTCACGCTGGAAATAATCGGCGATCTTCTCGGTCACCGTGCCGTCCGGCCGACCGGGAAAGCTGCGGTTCATGTTGCCCTTGTCGATCGGCGACGTCCGCGTGCCGGCGCGGAAGGCCGGATAATTCATTGCCGGCACGATGATCACGGTGCCGCTGACATGCTTCGGATCGAGCGTCCTGGCGAGGTCGTAGAGCGCCAGCGGCCCCTCATACTCGTCGCCATGGTTGCCGCCGGTCAGCAGTGCTGCCGGCCCTTTGCCGTTGCGGATGACGCAGATCGGGATCATCACCGAGCCCCACGCCGAATCGTCGCGGCTGTAGGGCAAGCGCAGGAAACCGTGCTGGACGCCGTCGCGGTCGAAATCGACGGTCGGCGAGATCGGGGAGGGGCGTAGACTGGACATCGGTTTCAATCCTTCACCACCAGCTTGCGCGGCACATTGGCCAGGCACTCTACACCGGTTTCGGTGATCAGGATGGACTCGGTGATCTCCAGTCCCATCGTTTCCAGCCACAGTCCGGTCATGAAATGGAAGGTCATGCCGGGCTTGAGCTCGGTGCGGTCGCCCGGTCGCAGGCTCATCGTGCGTTCGCCCCAGTCCGGCGGATAGGACAGGCCGATCGGGTAGCCGGTGCGGTTATCTTTGACGATGCCGTATTTCTTCAGCACGCCGAAGAAGCCATTGGCGATGTCTTCGCAGGTGTTGCCGGGTTTCGCCGCGGCCAGGCCCGCCTCCATGCCCTCCAGCGTCGCCTTCTCGGCATCGAGAAATTCTTGCGTCGGCTTGCCGAGGAAAACGGTTCGCGACAGTGGGCAATGGTACCTGTTGTAGCAACCGGCGATTTCGAAGAAGGTGCCCTCGCCGCGCTGCATCGGCCTGTCGTCCCAGGTCAGATGCGGCGCCGAAGCGTCGGCGCCCGATGGCAGCAGCGGCACGATCGCCGGATAGTCGCCGCCAATTCGCCCCTCTGGGCCGTCGACGCCGCGCGTGCCGGCATCATAGATCTCGGCAACGAGATCGCATTTGCGCATCCCGACTTCGATCTTGTCGACGATGCGCTGGTGCATCGCCTCGACGATGCGGGCAGCCTTGCGCATATAGTCGATCTCGGTCGGGCTCTTCACCGCGCGCTGCCAGTTGACCAGCGCGGTGGCGTCGACGAAGCGGGCATTGGGCAGATGCTTCTGTAGCGATGCGAAGGCAGCAGCCGAGAACCAGTAATTGTCCATCTCGACGCCAATGGTAAGCTTGCCCCAGCCGCGATCGGCAAGCACGCTGGACAGGAAGTCCATCGGATGGCGCTCGGTCGATTGCACATAGTGGTCGGCGTAGCCGACAATGTTGTCATGCGCGAGATAGGCGGTGCGTTTGGCGCCGTTGGCGTCCTGGCCGCGCCCATACCAGACCGGCTCGCCCGACGGCGGCACGATGACGGCTTGATGTACATAGAACGACCAGCCGTCATAGCCGGTCAGCCAGGCCATGTTGGAGGGATCGCTGACAATGAGGAGATCGACGCCCCTTGCTTCCATGGCTTTGCGCGTCTTGGCGAGGCGATCCGCATATTCGCCGCGCGAGAATTTCAGGTTCGGTTGCATTGTTCTTGGTCCTCGTTTTGTTGGGCCTCGCGGCCAGCATCAGCTTTCGAAAATGGTCCCGGAATTGACTGCCCGCGCCCGGTCACGGGCGAGTGTGGCTATCGCCGTATCCTGCACGCCGGTGCCGGTCAGGTCGGCGATGGTGATGTCGCCAGCCGAACGCCGGCCGTGTTTTGCGCCGGCGATGATCTGGCCGAGTTCGGTCACCTCTGCATCTCCAGCCATCACACCCGCCGCAATGGCATGATGCAGTTCACCCAGTCGCCGCGTCTGGCGGGCACTATCGGCGACATAGAGATCGGCCATGCGCAAGATTGCCGGCGCGATCTCATTCTTGTGCTCGGCGTCAGAGCCCATCGCGGTGATGTGCTGGCCCGCAGAAACGAACCCCGCCTTGATCAGCGGCTCGGTCGACGGCGTGGTGGTGACGATGATATCGGCGCCGGCAACCGCGTTTGCCGAGTCGGGTTCGGCGCGTACGGCGATGCCGAGCTTTTCGCGCAAGGCAGCGGCGGTCATCTCTGCCTTGACGGCATCGCGGGCCCAGATGCGCGCCTCGGCGATTGGCCGCACCAGCATGAGTGCTTCGAGTTGCAGCCCGGCCTGGACGCCGGCACCAAAGATCGCGGCGACAGCGGAGTCGGGTCGCGACAGATGTTTGGCCGCGACCGCTCCGGCAGCAGCCGTGCGGACATCGGTGAGATAGCCATTGTCGAGCAGCAGCGCTTCGACCAGACCTGTTTTAGCCGACAACAGCACCATCATACCGTTGACGCTGGGCAGACCGAGCTTCGGATTGTCGAAGAAGCCGGGGCTGATCTTGATGGCGAAGCCGTCAATGCCCGGCACATAGGCGGTCTTCACGTCGACCTCGCCGCGATGCTCGGGAATGTCGAGCCGCAGGATCGGCGGCATCGCCACCGGCAGAGTGGCGAGCGCGCGGAAGGCGTTTTCGACGCAGGCTACGGCATCGAGATCGAGCGTCACGATCCCGCGCAATTCAGCTTCGGTGAGAATTGTCATCCGGCTCATGCTGCGCGCTCCTTGAGCGACGGTGCCTCGCCGCAAACGATCTTGCGGTGCAGGCCCATGTCGATGTTGCGGCCGGAAAGCAGAACAATCACCGGCCCGTCCGACCTGACCTTGCCGGCGAGCAGTGCGGCGATGCCGACCGCGCCGGCGCCCTCGACGATCTCGCGCTCCTGCGCATAGGCGTGGCGGATGCCGGCGGCGATCTCGTCTTCGCTTAGCAGAATAACATCGTCGAGCAGGTCGCGGCACATGGCGAAGGTCAGCCGGTTGTCGAGGCCGATGCCGCCGCCGAGCGAATCCGCCAGCGTCGGCAATTCTTCCACCAGCACCGGGTGGCCGGCATCGAGACTGGCCTTCATCGCCGCACCACGCGCCATCGAGACACCGATGATTTTTGTCCCGGGGCTGACGCCTTTGATGGCTGCGGCAACGCCGGAGGCGAGCCCGCCACCGGAGAGCTGGACCAGAACGAGAGCAGCATCCGGGACCTGCTCGATCATCTCCAGCCCAAGCGTGCCTTGCCCCGCGATGATGGACGGATGATCGAAGGGGGGCAGCATGACCAGTCCCTCCTGCGCCACCAGCCGTTCAACCTCCTGCTGGGCATCGTCCTGGCTGTTGCCGACGATGCGGACCTCCGCGCCAAGCCGGCGGATTTCGTCGAGCTTGTTTCCCGGCACCAGCCGCGACATGCAGATCACCACGCGCAGGCCTTCGAGCTTTGCCGCGTGCGCCAGCGCCCGACCATGGTTGCCGGTCGACGCCGCGACCACGCCGCGCGCCTTCTCGTCAGCGCTCAGCGAAGCGACAGCATTCGAGGCGCCGCGCAGCTTGAAGCTGCCGGTGATCTGGCGATGTTCGAGCTTGAGGTGAACCTGTGCGCCCAACTGCTCGGAAAGACTCGGGGATAGCGCGGTCGGCGTGCGCTCGATCTTGTTGGCGATACGCTCATGGGCGATACGGATGTCCGCTAGGGCGATGGCGCGCGTCATGGGGCGACCCCCTCTGGCCTGCCGGCCATCTCCCCCTCAAGGGGGGAGATCAGCAGCATCGACGCTGCCGCTCTTTCTGCAACGTCGATGATTGAGGACGGCGTAGCAGCAGCTAATCTCCCCCCTTGAGGGGGAGATGGCCGGCAGGCCAGAGGGGGTCGCTCGTGAATGTGGGACATTGTCTTACTGTCCGAGTGGCAGCGTCATCAGACGGCCGAATTCAGGACGCTGCGTGTCATCTCCGCAAAGCCGCAAACAATTCCAGGCGGTCGCCTGGTTGCTGGTCACTACGGGACGGCCGATTGCCTTTTCCATGCCGGTGACCGCGAGGGCACCACGCAGCGCCGTGCAGGAGACGAACAGGGCATCGGCGCTCGCGTCGGTCGCCTCACGCGCCAGATCGACAAGCGCTGCCGGGGCGATGCGGGCCATCTCACGGTCGTCCTCGAAGCCGAGACAGGTGAAGCTGGCGATGTCGAAACCCCGCTCCGCGAAATAGGCCGCCATCGGCCTGGATGTCTCGACCGTGTAGGGCGTGAGAATGCTGATCCTGTTTGCACCCAGCGCACGCAGCCCGCGCACGCCCGCCATCGGCGGCGTGACGACGGGGACGCCGGGCTTGGCGGCCTGGATTGCCGCCTCGATCTCGGCATCGCCAATCACCACCGACGCCGAAGTGCAGGAATAGCAGATCGCATCGAGCGGCTCGTCGGGCAGGATCAGGGCCGCGCCCGCCGTCAGCGCCGGCTGCATCTTGCGCAGATTATCCGGTGTCGTCGGGTTGGCGTAGGGAATGCGGGCGACGTAGACGCCGATCCGCTCGCTCGCCACCATGCGGCGGAAATCCGGCTCGCTGGTGTGGTCGGTAGCCAGGATGATCAGGCCGACGCGCCGCTCCAGCGGGCGCGCCTCCAGTGGCGGCCGTTTCGGATAGACCTTTATCTCGGGCAAGGGTTTCATCGGTTACCTCTCGATCTTGCCGTAGCGGCGTTCCAGCCAGCGCAGCAGAATGACCGAAAACAGACTGATGACGAGGAAGAAAGCACCGACCAGCGTGATCGGCTCGATATAGCGATAATAGGTGTTGGCAACGCTTTTCGCCTGGTTCATCAATTCCAGCACGGTGATCGCCGACAGCAGCGGCGTTTCCTTGAACATGGCGATGAAATAGTTGGCCAGTGCCGGGATCATCGGCGGAATGGCCTGCGGAATGATGATGTGGGTCCAGGTTTGCCTGGCGCTGAGATTGCACGCCTTGGCGGCCTCCCATTGGCCGCGCGGCACATTGTCGATGCCGGCGCGGTAGACTTCCGCCGTGTAGGTGCCGTAGTGCAGCCCGAGTCCGATGACACCGGCGACCAGCGGCGGCAACAGGATACCGATGTCGGGCAGCACGTAGAAGATGAAATAGAGCTGCACCAGCAACGGCGTGCCGCGAATGAACTCGGCCAGGAAGCCGACCGTGCGCGACACGGTCTTGTTGGGCGAGCGGCGCGCCAGCGCGATGCCCAGACCGACGAATGCCGCCAGCACCGAGCCGAGCAGCGTCGCCAGGATGGTGATCTTCACCCCCTGGATCAGCGTGGGCATGATTTCCCAGACGAAATTCCAATCCCATTCCATCAGCAGGCCCAATTTATCAGAAGGGCATTGGCCATCAGACGCGCACCCCATCGAGGCCACGCGCCATGCGGCGTTCCAGCGAGCGCACGCCCCATGAGATGAGCAGTGCCAGAATGAAATAGATGACGAGGATGGTGGTGAATGGCACCATGGTGTTACCGGTCTGCGAGCGCACCACCTGCGCCTGGAAGGTCAGGTCGGTGAGCGAGATCAGCGACACCACGGCGGTCGCCTTGAGCAGTTCGATGGCGTTGTTGCCGAAGGTGGGCAGCATCACCAGCAGCGCCTGAGGCAGGATGATGTGACGCATGGCTTGCCAGCGGCCGAGATTGAGCGCGATGCACGCCTCGTATTGCTCGCGGCCGATCGACTGGATGGCGCCGCGCACCACTTCGGCGGCGTAGGCGCCGACATTGAAGCCCAGTGCCAGCACGCCGGCCTGCAATGGGGTCAGCGATATGCCGATGAAGGGCAGCACGAAATAGGCCCAGAACAACTGCACGAAGATCGAGGTGCCGCGGAAGAATTCGATATAGGCGGTGGCCAGAGCGCGCAGCACGAAGAAACGCGACAACCGTCCCATTCCGGCGAGAAAGGCCATGAACAGGGCAAGCACCGACCCCATCAGCGTCAGCTCGATGGTGACAAGCGCTCCCTGCAATATCAGGCCGAAATAGCCGGACCACTGGATCATGAAATTCGAAGTTTCCAACGTTGGTATTAGCGTCCTTCTCCCCGTTCACGGGGAGAAGATGCCGGCAGGCAGATGAGGGGCGGCACTGAACTCTCAGAGGTAGGCGCCGCCCCTCATCCGTCACTTCGTGACACCTTCTCCCCGTAAACGGGGAGAAGGGCAAAAAAGGGCGCCTACTTCGCCGTGCAGAGCTTGTCGCGGGTCGTCGACATCGCGGCCGCGGCCGAGAAGCCATAGGGCTCGATGATCTTGGCGAACTCGCCCGATGTCTTCAGCTTGGCCAGTTCGACGTCGAAGGCATCGCGTAGCGCCTCGTCGCCTTTCTTGAAGGCGGCGCCGTCGCAATAGACCGGCGCGCCCTGCACCGGAGCGATGACTTCGAGGTTCGGATCGGCGGCCTTCTTGACCAGGTCGTTGATCGACAGAACGGGCAGCGAATAGGCATCGATGCGGCCATCCTGCAGCATCTTCACGCCGCTCTGGCCATCTGGCACAACGATGACACGCTCGCGCGGCACGCCGGCGTTGAGCGCCAGCTTCTCTTCGGTGCCGCCGCCGGGTGCGCCAATCGTCGCGGTCGTATCCTTGGCGATATCCTCGTAGCTCTTGAAGCCTTTCGGATTGCCCTTCTTCACCAGCATCGCCTCGGCATCGCACAGCACCGGTTCCGAATAGGCAACGGCGGCACAACGCTCGGGCTTCATGAACAGGCCGGCGGTGACGACATCGAACCGCCCGGCCTGCAGGCCGGGGATCATCGCGCCATATTCGGAGATCGAGGCGACGATGTCCGCGACGCCGAGGCGCTTGAAGATCTCGCGCGCCACATCGGGTGCAGCGCCGGAAACCTTGCCGTCAGCGGCGACCGCCGTATAGGGCGGCTCGTTGGCGATGGCGACGCGGGCAAAGCCTTGCGCCTTCAGTTGCTCGAGCTTGCTGTCGTCGGCCGAACCGGCGGTCGAGACGGCCAGCACTGCCGTCAATGCAAGACCGGCGACGCCGGCCAGGATGCCAAGTTTCTTCATTGTTCCCAACTCCTTTGTTTCTTGTCTTGCTTTCGTTACGGGCGGCGTTGCCGCCTCGGGCATAGCGGTCAGACACGATGTCCGGCCGCGATGATCTTCTTCAGGAAGCCTTGCGTGCGCTCCTGTTTGGGATTGCGAAAAATCTCGTCCGGCTTTCCTTCCTCGACGATCTTGCCACGGTCGAAGAACAGCACCCGGTCAGCGAAATCATGGGCGAAACCCATCTCGTGGGTGACCAGCAGCATGGTCATGTCGGTCTCGGCGGCGAGCCTGCGCATGACGTTCATCACCTCTTCGACCAGTTCCGGGTCGAGCGCCGACGTCACCTCGTCGAACAGCATGATCTTCGGCGACAGGGCGAGTGCCCGGGCGATCGCCACACGCTGCTTCTGCCCGCCGGAAAGCTGTGCCGGCATGCTTTTCGCCTTGTCGGCCATGCCGACCATCTCAAGCAGTTCCATCGCCCGCTTTTCGGCGGCAGCACGCGGTGTGCCCTTGGTCAGCATCGGCGCCAGCGTGACATTGTCCATGACGCATTTGTGCGGAAACAGGTTGAACAACTGGAAGACCATGCCGATCTTCTGGCGCATCCTTGTCAGGTGTCGCTCATCGGCGGGCAGCAACTGGCCGTTGCGCTCCATGTGATAGAGCTGCTCACCGTCGATCTGGATATGACCGCCATCGATGCGCTCCAGCGTCATCAGGATTCGCAGGATTGTCGTCTTGCCCGAGCCCGACGGGCCGATCAGCGCCAGCTTCTCGCCAGGCATGACCTGCATCGACAGGCCGTCCAGCACTTTGAAAGTGCCGAAGCTCTTCGAGATGCCGTCAATCTTGATGATGGGCGCTGATGCGGACAAATGAATTTCCCCGTCCTGGAGAAGCCTGTGCCCTTAACGATGCGGAACGCGCCAAATCATGTCAATCTGGAAAATAATATCATGACAATTATTCTGATTGCGCACATTTTCCGGTCAATCCGAGCCTAGATAGCGAGCAGCAAATGCTCGGGATCTCCAAGCAGCAGCTTGGTAACAACGCCGAGGCCGGCGCGCAGTTCCCCCTCGGTGGTAGAACCCAGCGAGATGCGCACCGCCGGATGCCAGGGCGCATCCGAGATACGGAAGGACGTGCCGGGCGCAATCGCCACGCCCTGAAGACGGGCCTGGGCGACAAAACTTTCCTCGGCGCGGTCGGCGGGCAGTTGCAGCCAGACATGCAGCCCGTCGCGCCGGGCGCGATAGTCGACCCCGGCCAGCACCTCCGCCGCGATATCCAGCCGCCGCCGCAGCGCTGCGCGCTGCCAGTGGACAAGCTCCATCGCGGTGCCGTCGGTCACCCATTTGGTGGCGATCTCGGCCACCAGCGGGGTCGCCATCCAGTTCGAGACCAGATGCCGGTTGGCGACGGCGGCGACATAGCGGTCCGGCGCGGCGAGATAGCCGATGCGCAGGCCAGGCACCACGATCTTGGTAAAGGAGGTGACATAGAGCGTACGCTCGGGCGCAAACGCAGCGACCGGCGGCGGCCGGTCCTCGACCAAGGGACCGAGCACATCGTTCTCGATGATGGCGATGTCGTGCTTGCGTGCGACTGCGGCGATTTCTTCGCGCCGCCGCGCGTCCATCAGCGTCGCCGTCGGATTGATTACAGAGGGCTGCACGAAGACGGCCCGGATGTCGGAAAGCCGGCAGGCCTCGTCAAGCGCCTCCGGGATCAGGCCATTGTCATCGATCGGCAGCCCCTCGAGGTTGAAGCCGAGATAGCGGGCGAGCGGCACCAGCGTGTGATGGCCGATCGCCTCGGTGGCGACCGTCGATCCCGGCGGCGCCACACTCATCAGCGCCACCGTCATGCCGGCTGTGGCGCCGTTGGTCAGGCTGATGTTCTGCGCGGAGGTGTCGAGATCGCACAGTTTCAGCCATTCGACCGCAACCGCGCGATGGCGCGGAAACACCATGTTGGGCCGGAACGAAAGCGCTGAACTCGATGGCAGGTTCTCGGCCAGCCAGCCCAAGGCCTGCCTCAACCGCTCCAGATGCATCGGCTCGCAGACCGGCTTCAGGATCGAGAGGTCGATGACTTCGCCGAGCCGCTCCGGCAAATAGGGCGGCTCCGGCTCGCGACGCTGCGTCTGGACAAAGCTGCCGCGGCCGATCTCGCCCGAAATCAGCCCGCGGCGGATCAATTCCTCATAGGCGCGGCTGACCGTCTGCACAGAAAGCTTGAGGTCGTCGGCCAGACGTCGATGCGTCGGCAACCGTGCGCCATTGACCAGGCGCCCGTCATGGATGGCGCGCGCGAACTGGTCGGCAAGCGACTGATAGGCAGGCCGTCGGATCAGCGTGGGATCGGGTTGCCACAATGTCATGACTTATTAGAGATCGAAATCAGTGCAATTGACAATCGAAATAATGCGCCGTCATGGTGCAGTCGACGAAAAAGTGGATGCTGATGACTGCCGCGAAACTCGACCCGATCGACCTGAAAATCCTCGACGCCATCCAGCGCGACGGACGCATCACCAAGCTGGCGCTGGCCGAGCAGGTCGGCCTGTCGCCGACGCCGTGCTGGATGCGGCTGCGCAAGTTGGAAAAGGCCGGCATCGTCTCTGGCTATCACGCCAGGGTCGCCATGCGTGTCGTCGCGCCAGTCGCCACCGTGCTGATGGAGGTGACGCTGGCCAACCACCGCCAGGCCGATTTCGACCGCTTCGAGCGCGTCATCCGCGACATTCCCGAGATCGTCGCCTGCTGGTCGGTCGGCGGCGGCGTCGACTATGTGCTGAAGGTGATGGCGCGCGACATCGACGCCTACCAGCGCCTGGTGGATGGCTTGCTCGAGCGTGAAATCGGCATCGATCGCTACTTCACCTACATCGTCATCAAGACGGTGAAGGACGAGATTGCGCTGCCCATAGCGGACCTGTTGCCGGCGTCGTCGTAGGGTCGGAGAAATCGCCTGCCGCGGCGACGCAATAGAGAGAAACTCTCTACATCAAGGCATCCAAACAGCCTCTTTGTCCGCATGGGACAGATAGTCTTGCCCTATCAGTCCGAACCGGGAGGCCTCGACCATGTCCGCGCATTTCGCCCGCTCGCATCGCCATGAAGCGCTCGATCGCCTGGCCGACCGCCGGCTGCTGCGAGAACTCGCCTATGTCGATGGCCACTGGACGGCAAGCGAAGCCGCTGAAAGCTTCGAGGTCACCGATCCGGCCACCGACATGACTGTCGCTTTCGTCGCCGCGCTAGATGCACGGCAGACGACAAAGGCGATCGATGCCGCCGCGCGCGCCTTTCCGGCCTGGCGGTCGCTGTTGCCGCAGGAGCGTTCTAAAATCTTGCGAAAATGGTTCGAGCTGATCATTGCCGCCAAGCAAGACCTCGCTTTGCTGATGACGCTGGAACAGGGCAAGCCGCTGCAGGAGTCGCTGGGCGAAATCGACTATGCCGCCTCCTTCGTCGAGTGGTATGCCGAAGAAGCAAAACGTCTGAACGCCGAGAGCGTCACCAGCCATCTGCCGAACACCGAAATGATGGTGCGGCGTGAGCCGCTCGGTGTCGTCGGGGTCGTCACGCCGTGGAATTTTCCGTCGGCGATGCTGACCCGCAAGGCGGCGGCAGCCCTTGCCGCCGGTTGCACCATCGTCGCGCATCCCTCCTCGGAGACGCCGCTGTCGGCGCTGGCATTAGCCGAACTCGGCGAGCGTGCCGGCCTGCCCGCCGGCGTCTTCAACATCATCACCGGCAAGGCTTCGACCATCGTCGGACGGATGTGCGAAGATCCACGCGTTCGCGCCATGAGCTTCACCGGCTCAACCGAGATCGGCCGGCTGATCGCCGCCCAGAGCGCACCGACGATGAAGCGGCTGGTGATGGAGCTTGGCGGCCATGCGCCGCTGATCGTCTTTGCCGATGCCGATCTCGACAAAGCCGTGAACATCGCCATCGAAGCCAAATTCGCCACGTCGGGCCAGGACTGCCTCGCCGCCAACCGCATCTATGTCCAGCGTCCGATTTACGATCGCTTCTGCGCCGCCTTCGCCAGGCGCATCGAGACGTTGCGGACCGGCAACGGCCTTGCACAGGGAACCGACATCGGGCCGCTGATGCATGAGCGCGCCGTCAAGAAGGTCGAGGAGCAGGTCGCCGACGCGCTGACGCACGGTGCCCGCTGCCTCGCCGGCGGCGCGCGGCATCAAGCCGGGCCGTTGTTCTACCAGCCGACGCTGCTGGTCGATGTCAGCGATGAAGCGCTGATCATGCGCGAAGAAACGTTTGGACCGGTTGCCGCCGTAACGCCGTTCGACAGCGAGGACGAAGTGATCGCCCGTGCCAATGCCACCGAATATGGCCTCGTCGCTTATGTCGTGACCGAAAACGGCGCCCGCCAGCAGCGCATGGGCCGCGCGCTCGACTACGGCATGGTCGCCATCAAGCGCGTCAAGATCACCGGCGCGCCGATACCCTTCGGCGGCGTCAAGCAATCCGGCATCGGCCGCGAAGGCTCGCGCCACGGGCTCGAAGCCTTCACCGATCTGAAGTATCTCTGCCTGGACATCTCGTAAATCGTCCGGCCATCCCTCAAGGAGTCAAAAATGCTCGACCAGTCCAACGAACTCGCCGCCTGGGATCGCGACCACTTGTTCCATCCCTCGACCCATATGGGCACGCACGCGCGCGGCGAGAGCCCGACGCGCATCATGGCCGGCGGTGAAGGCGTCACCGTGTGGGACAACAATGGCAAGAAGAGCCTCGACGCCTTCGCCGGCCTCTATTGTGTCAATGTCGGCTACGGCCGGCAGAAGATCGCCGACGCCATCGCCGCCCAGGCGAAAAACCTCGCCTACTACCACGCCTATGTCGGGCACGGCACCGAGGCCTCGATCACGCTCGCCAAGATGATCATCGACCGCGCGCCGAAGGGCATGTCGAGGGTCTATTTCGGCCTCTCCGGCTCGGATGCCAACGAAACCAACATCAAGCTGATCTGGTACTACAACAACGTGCTCGGCCGGCCGGAGAAGAAGAAGATCATCTCGCGCTGGCGCGGCTATCACGGCTCGGGCGTGATGACGGGATCGCTGACCGGGCTCGACCTGTTCCACAACGCCTTCGACCTGCCGCGCGCGCCGATCCTGCATACCGAGGCGCCGTATTATTTCCGCCGCGCCGACCGTTCGATGAGCGAGGAGCAGTTTTCGCAGCATTGCGCCGACAAGCTCGAGGAGATGATCCTGGCGGAGGGGCCGGAGACCGTCGCCGCCTTTATCGGCGAGCCGATCCTCGGAACCGGCGGCATCGTGCCGCCGCCGGCTGGCTACTGGGAAAAGATCCAGGCGGTGCTGAAGAAATATGACGTACTGCTGGTCGCCGACGAGGTGGTGACGGGCTTCGGCCGGCTGGGCACCATGTTCGGCTCCGACCACTACGGCATCAAACCGGACCTGATCACCATCGCCAAAGGCCTGACCTCGGCCTATGCGCCGCTGTCGGGCGTCATCGTCGCCGACAAGATGTGGCAGGTGCTGGTGCAGGGTTCCGACAAGCTCGGCTCGCTCGGCCATGGCTGGACCTATTCGGCGCATCCGATCTGCGTTGCCGCCGGCGTCGCCAATCTCGAACTGATCGACGAGATGGATCTGGTGACCAATGCCCGTGAGACCGGCGCCTATTTCCGCGCCGAGCTGGCCAAGGCGGTCGGCGGTCACAAACATGTCGGTGACGTGCGCGGCGACGGCATGCTGGCGGCGGTCGAGTTCGTTGCCGACAAGGACGACCGGGTGTTCTTCGATGCTTCGCTCAAGATCGGACCGCAGGTTGCGACAGCGCTTGCCGCAAGCGGGGTCATCGGCCGCGCCATGCCGCAGGGCGACATTCTCGGCTTTGCGCCGCCGCTCTGCCTGACCCGCGAAGAAGCCGACATCGTCGTTTCGAAGACCGCCGACGCGGTCAAGAGCGTGTTTGCCAATCTCTGAGATCGATCCATGAATGCCATGACCAAAACTGTCCCCGCCACCATGGCCGCCGTGCTGCTTACCGGGCACGGCGGACCGGAAAAGCTCGTCTACCGCAGCGATGTAAAAGTTCCTGCGCCTGCGCCAGGTGAAGTGCTGGTGAAAGTCAGCGCCTGCGGGATGAACAATACCGATGTCTGGGTGCGCCAGGGCGCCTATGGCACGGAAGAGGACGCGGCTGCGGTGTCGACCTGGCGGCGCCAGGGCAACACGCTTGTTTTCCCGCGCATCCAGGGTACCGACACTGTCGGCACCATCGCCGCCGTTGGCGAGGGCGTTTCGCCTGGCCGTATCGGCGAACGGGTGATGGTCGATTTCTCCATCTACAACCGCGACGACGATTCGCTCGCCGACATCGACTATATGGGCCACGGCCGCGACGGCGGTTATGCCGAATACCAGGCCGTGCCGGCCGAGAATGCTCATGTCGTCGATACCGACATGAGCGACGTCGAACTCGCCACCTTCTGCTGCGCCTATCTGACCGGCGAACAGATGCTGGAACGGGCCGCGCTCAAGGCCGGCGAGCGCGTGCTGGTCACCGGCGCCTCGGGCGGCGTCGGCTCCGGCATCGTGCAGCTGGCACGGGCGCGCGGCGCCATTCCCTACGCCATCGTCGGCAAGGGCAAGGAACAGGCGGTGCGCGACATCGGCGCAGAGGCTGTCATCACGCGTGGCGTTGCCGACCTGCCGCAAGCCGTGAACGAGGCGACCGGCGGCCAGCCGATCGACGTGGTCGCAGACCTCGTTGGTGGCGCCATCTTCAACGACCTCCTGCGCATCCTTCGACCCGAGGGGCGCTACACCACGGCTGGCGCAATCGCCGGCCCGGTCGTCCAGCTCGATCTCAGGACCATGTACCTGAAGCAATTGCAGTTGCATGGCTCAAGCCAGGGCACGCGCGCGGATTTCCGCCGCATCGTTGGATACATCGAGGCGAAAAAGATCCGGCCGCTGGTCGGCGGCGTCTACAAGCTCTCCGATTTCCACCATGCGCAAGCGGACTTCATCGCCAAGGATTTCGTCGGCAAGCTGGTGGTGGTGCCGGATGCGATGTGGGGTTCGGCTGGCTGAATAACCCGACTATGCCTCAACCGTGCTGGGCTGCTCGCAGCAGCATGCCGAACAGGTCGCGCGGCTCGTCGGGGTCGGCCAGCATGTCGAGTTCCTGGTAGAGGCCGGTCGACTTCAGCTGATCTCTGACATAACGCAGTGCCGAAAAATCCTCGATGGCGAAGCCGACCGAATCGAACAGCGTGATCTGCGTGGCATCGCGCCGGCCTTGCACAGCGCCGGCAATGACTTGCCACAGCTCGGTCACCTTGTGATCCGGCGCAAGTTGCTGGATCTCGCCCTCGATACGGGTCTGCGGCGGGTATTCGACGAAGATATCGGAGCGCAGCAGGATGTCGCGGTGCAGTTCGGTCTTGCCGGGACAGTCGCCACCGACCGCGTTGATGTGGACACCGGAGCCGACCATGTTGTCGGTAAGGATGGTGGCGTACTGCTTGTCGGCGGTGACGGTGGTGATGATGTCAGCCTCTTCGACCGCCTCTTGCGCGGTGCCGCAGGCGACCATGTCGAAGCCGAGGCCGACCAGATTGCGAATGCATTTTTGCGTGGCTGCACGGTCGATGTCGTAGAAGCGCAGCCTGTCGACGCCGAGCAGCGCCTTGAAGGCCACCGCCTGGAATTCGGCCTGGGCGCCGTTGCCGATCAGCGCCATGCAGCTGGAGCCGGTTGGCGCCAGGTATTTGGCGGCCAGAGCTGACATCGCCGCCGTGCGCAGCGCGGTCAGGATGGTCATTTCGGATAGCAGGACAGGGTAGCCATTGTGGACATCGGCGAGCATGCCGAAGGCGGTGACCGTCTGGCGACCTTCGCGCATGTTCTTGGGGTGACCGTTGACATATTTGAAGCCGTAGACCTCGCCGTCGCTGGTCGGCATCAATTCTATGACGCCCTCGGCGCTGTGCGAGGCGACGCGCGGTGTCTTGTCGAACAGCTCCCAGCGGCGGAAATCATCCTCGATGTAGCCGGCGAGTTCGATCAGGAAGCGCTCCACGCCGATCTTCAGCACCAGCTTCATCATGTGGTCGACGCTGACGAAGGGGACGATGTTGAGATTGGGGATCATTTTTTTCTTATCCTTGCCGCATGCAGGCGGTCAGTCCTGGCGATGCGCGTTGTGCGCCTTCATCATTGCCGCCAGCGCCGGATCGTCTTGCTCAAGCGCCTTGATGGCTTCGCTCGTGTCGTAGAGGCGCTCATCCTGCCCCATCTTGAACTTGGCCTCGAGCCGCTCGATCGGCAGATCGAAGCCGATGATAGCAGGTATACGCCGCTCCATGCCGCCGGGCCCCAGCTCGCGCATGCGCCAGCGATCGTCGCGATCTTTTTCCAGCACGTCGACAAGCCGAAGCAGATGTCTTGCGGTGCCGTGATCGTCGAGCGGCACCGGCCGGCCATGACAATGCACAACAGCAAAATTCCACGTCGGCGCGCTGTCGCGCACCGGATTGCGCGGATACCAGGACGGCGAGATGTAGCCATGCGGGCCGTGAAAGATGGCAGCCGTCTCCCTGCCCTTGGCAATCAGCGCGCTGTGCGGATTGGCCCTGGCGAGATGCGAGACCAGCGTTCCGTTTTCACCGCGCATGCGATCAAGCACGAAGGGCAGATGCGATACGGCGAGGCCCTGCGGTCCTGACGTCACCACCGTGGCGAAGGCAGCAGCTTCTATCAGGCCGAACACTTCATCCGACGACAGCGGCGCAAATTCAGGCTTCGTATACATGAGTCAGCTTCGCTGGGCGCGAACAGCCGGAATCAAGCCTTGCGGGCGAACCAGCAGCACGGCGATGACCCCCGACAGCACGATGGCGTCGCGATAGGGCGCGATCGCTCCCGGAAGCGTCGCCTGCAATAAAACCTCGATGATGCCGAGCAGGAAGCCGCCGGCGACAGCACCGGGCAGGCTGCCGAGGCCACCGACGACGGCCGCGATGAACGCCTTCAGCACCGGCGTGAAACCCATCAGCGGATCGACCGAGGCACGCTGCGCCACCCACAGCATGGCCGCCAGCCCGGCCAGCAGGCCGGAGAGCAGGAAGGCGGTGGCGATGATGCGGCTGGCCGGAATGCCCATCAAGCGCACGACGTCGAAATCTTCCGCCGCGGCGCGCATTGCCGTACCGGTCACCGAGCGGCGCAGGAAGATTTCGAGCGCAATCAGCGCCAGTGCGGAGACGACGATGGAGATGCTTGGCCCAACGCCGATGGTGAAATCGCCAAAGGAGAAGGCGCCGGTCATCCAACCGGGCATGGCGACAGCCTGCGGCCGCGCCGAAATGCCGTTCTGGAAGACGACTTTCAATAGGCTGGAAACGGCGAAGCTGGTTAGCAACAGGCTGGTGACGCTGGCGCCGCGCATCGGCCGGAAGGCGATGCGCTCCATGGCGACAGCGGCGAGCGCGCCGCAGGAAACCGCGACAAGCACCGCCACCGGGAAGGGAAAGCCGAGCACCAGGGAGGCCAGCAGCGCATAGCCCGACAGCGTCATCAGCTCGCCATGGGCGAAATTGATCAGGCCCACGATGAAAAGGCGATCGCCAGCCCGAGCGCCAGCAGCGCATAGACGCCGCCGAGGCTCACCGCATTGATGATCTGCTGCGCGATCATGCTTCTCAAGCTCCCAAATAGGCCTGGCGGACGAGGTCCGACGAGGCAAGTTCTTTTGCCGTACCCGACAGCACGACCTCGCCATTGGCGAGCACGACAGCGCGATCAGCGATTTCAAGCGCCAGCGCCACATTCTGTTCGACCAGAAGGATGGTCAGGCCCTTGCGGCGCAGTTCGGCGATCAGGTCGAAGACGGTGTCGATCAGTTGCGGGGCAAGGCCGAGCGAGGGCTCGTCGAGCAGGATCATGCGCGGCTTGCCCATCAGCGCGCGGGCGATGGCCAGCATCTGCTGTTCGCCGCCCGACAGATTGCCGCTCTTGACGCGATGGTAACGGCGCAGGATCGGGAACAGCTCCAGCATCTCCTCCTCGCGCAACCGCGCCTCGGCCGCCGGCTGATGCACCGCGCCGCCGAGACGCAGATTGTCGGCCACCGTCAGGCTGGCGAAGATGCGGCGGCCTTCGGGAACCAGCGCGACGCCCTTGCGGGCGATCGCCTCCGGCGCCAGGCCGGTGATGTCGACACCGTCGAACACAACCTTGCCGAATGCTGCCGGCACCAACCCAGCGACGGCGCCGAGCGTCGAGCTCTTGCCGGCGCCGTTGGCGCCAACCAGCGCGATGATCTCGCCGCTGTCGACGGTGAGGTCGACGCGACGCACCGCCTCGACCTCACCATACCGGATTTTCAGGGCTTCGACGCTCAGCATGACATCACGGCGCGGGAACGTCGGCAGCGTCGGGGATCAGGGTCTGGACATGCTTGCCCTCGCCGCCCTCGTAGCGCATCAGCGCCACTGGCCGCAGTGGCATGCGATCGGTGCCGGCATAGGTGATCTTGCCGGTGATGCCTTCGAAATCCTTGAGGCCGGCGATGGCGTCGCGGATCGCCTTCGGGTCGTCGTTGCCGGCCGTCTTGACCGCCTGATCGAGGATCAGGCCGATCTCGTAGCCATTGACCTCGTAGGTCGATTCCGGTGCGTGGCCGGCATATTTGGTGAAGGCGGCGTTGAAGGCCTCCAGCTTGCTGCCCGGTTCGGCATAGCCGGCCGCGGTGTAGACGACGCCGTCGACCAGCTTGCCGAGCGCCTTGATGGTCGGCGTGCCGATGGCATCGGCACCATAGACCGGGATGGTGACGCCGGCGCCGCGCAACTGCTGGATGAAGGCCGGGAAATCCGGCTCGTAGGCCGCCGTCATGATCAGGTCCGGCTTGTCGGCCAGGCCCTTGATGTTGGTGATCTCGGCGGAAAAGTCGGGCTGGCCCATGCTGAAGGTGCCGCGACCGACAATGGCGCCACCCTTCTTCTCGAACACCTTGCCGAAATATTCCGGCAGATTCGCGGTGTAGGTGGAATCCGGCGAGGTCAGCAGGAACACCTTCTTCTTGCCTTCGGAAACGGCGAAGTCGGCGACCGCAGTCGCTTGCACATTGTCGGCCGGATAAGTGCCGAACATGACGTCGCCGACCGCGCCGGTGAGCACCGGAGCCGAGCCGCACAGCGTCAGCGTCGGAATGCCGAGCGGCTGGGTGAGCTGGCCGGCGGAAATCGAGGGATCGGCATCGCACGGCGTGATCATGATCTTGGCGCCGGCGTCGATCAGCTCCTGCGCGACGGTAGCGGTCTGCGCGGTGTCGGAGCGAGTGTCCTTGATCAGCAGCTTGACGGTATATTTGCCGCCGAGCCCGCCCTTGGCGTTGAGTTCGTCGAGCGACATACGCAGGCCGGCAAGTGCCGGCTGGTCATAAGGCGCAAGGCCACCGGTCTGCGCGGTCGCGGCGCCGATGATGATCTCCTCGGCGCTGGCCGTCGAAATGGCGGCGATGCCGAATACGGCAGCGCACAGGGCGGCGCGATGCAGGCGATAGAGGCTTGGCATGTCGGTTCTCCTTCTGGATTTCTTATGGTTGGCTGAATTGGTGTCGTAGCGGTCTATGCGGTCTGGTCTGCGGTGGTTTGATCTGCGGTCTTGGCACGCGCGGTACGGCTGCCGAGATAGGCGGCAATCACGGCGGGGTTTTTCTGGACGTCGCCCGGCGTGCCGTCGGCGATGACGCGGCCATGATCGATGACGACGATGCGTTCGCACAAATTCATCACCAGCCGCATGTCGTGTTCGATCAGGACGACACCGATGCGGCGCTCGGCGCGAACCGTCGACAGGATGGAGACCAGTTCGGCGGTCTCGACAGCGTTCATGCCGGCAGCCGGTTCGTCGAGCAGCAGGAAGCGTGGCTTCAACGCCAGGGCGCGCGCCACTTCCAGCCGGCGCCGCTGGCCATAGGCGAGCCTGGCGGCTGGCTGATCGGCGAATCTCTCCAGCCCCATGCGCGCAAGCTCACCCATCGCCGCCGCCTCGGCGCGGCCAAGATCGGGCTCCACCTGGCGCGCGGCGACGACGACATTCTCCAGCACCGTCATGTGCGGGAAAACGCGGATGTTCTGGAAGGTGCGGGCAACGCCTGAGCGGGCGAAGCGGAAAGCCGAAGCCTGCCGCACCGCGCCACCCACCGACACAGTGCCGGCACTTGGCTGGACATCGCCAGCCAGCATGTTGAGCAGCGTCGTCTTGCCGGCACCATTGGGGCCGATGATGCCGGTGATGCTGTCGGTTTCGAAATTCAGGCTGACGTCATCGACGGCGACGACGCCGGCATAGCGGCGCGACAGATGGTCGGCGGTGAGCCGGTCACTTTCGACATGCCGCGGTGGCGCCGCCGAAGCTGTCACGGCCTGACGTCCGGGCCGGCGCAGGAGGTTGAGCTCACGCTCGCCGAACAGGCCGGTCGGGCGTCGCCAGATGACCAGGATCATGGCGATGGCCAGCACGCCCTGGGTCAGGCCGAACAGGACAGGCAGATGCAGGCCGAGCACTTCGCCACCGCCTTCGAAGCGGCGTACCACTTCGATCAAAACGATGGTCACGATGACGCCGGCGAAGGCGCCGAGCGACGAGGTCATGCCGCCGACGATCAGCATGGCGAGCACGGTGAAGCCGAGGTCGAAATAGAAATCGCGCGGCGAGAACGCACCGAGGAATTGCGCCATCATGGCGCCGGCGGCCATGGCGGCAACGACGCCCACCACCCAGGCGGCCAGACGAGCCGTGCGCTGGTCGACGCCAACGGCCGCCGCGCCGCGCTCGTCATTGGCGGCGGCGCGGGTGGCAAGGCCGAAGGAGGTTTCGCGAAACAGCCTCGCCGCCACCAGCGCCACCGAAGCGACCGCTGCGGCGGTCCACAGCCCTACCTCGCGCGGCACACCATAGAAGGGCTGGCTGCCGCGGGTGATCTCGCGCCCGGCGACCAGCAGCGTGTAGACGATGATCAGCATGGCCAGCGTGGCGATCGAGGCGCTCGACCCGGAAAGCCTGAGCAGGGGAGTGCCGGTCAACAGGCCGATGACGACTGCCAGAACCAGGACAACGGCCAACGCCGCGAAGAAGGAGAGTTGATGGCCGGCGAGGAACTGCGGCAGGTCGCGCAGTGCCGTTCGCTGCAGTGCGGTCGGCATGGTAAGAATGCCGGTGGCGTAGGCGCCGAGGCCGACAAAGGCCGCCTGGCCGAACGAGACGATGCCGCTGTTGCCTGAGAATATCTGAAGGCCAAGCACCGCCGTCAGCATGATCGCGGCATAGGTGACCACTCGTTGCATGGCGGCGCCGCCGAAGATGAAGGCGGCAAGCGCCACCAGCAGCAGCACTGCCACCATGCACAAGGCATCGGCTGTGGCATTGCGTAACGCGCCCGGCATGAGGCGGCTGGGCTTGCTCTCGCTCATCGTCACCGACGCCATCACGCGGCCTTGAAGCGGCTGGGCGAAAACGGCGCCAGGATCGGCTGCGCGCCCTCGGTGGCCAGCCTGGCGATCGCCTCGCCGACGGCCGGCCCGGTCTTGAAGCCGTGGCCTGAGGATCCCGCCGAGACGACCAGCCCTTCAACCCCAGGCATTGCACCGATGACCGGCAGATCGTCGGGGCTCATGTCGTAGAGACCGGCATAGCCGGGCCGGATGCCAAGTTCGGCCATGGCCGGCACACGGGTGGCGAAGGTCTCCAGGATCTCGACCGATTCCTGCTCCTCGACACCTTCCATGTAGTCATCCGGATTTTCGACGAAGCGAGGGCGGCCCGCGTGTTCGTGGCGCAGGCCCGTGCCGCCGCCGGCCCAGGTACCGGCCAGGATGACGCCATCATTGTCGGGCCGCGCATAGTTGCAGGAAATGTCGTCGCACCAGGCGAAAGGCATGACCTGCCTTGCCTTGCCGGCAGCGTCGAGCACGGCCATCGGATGACGCTCGACATGCAGCGGCAGATCGAGGCCAACTGTCGCCAGCAGGCGGCGCGTCCACGGCCCGGCGGCCAGGAGGACCGTATCGGCCTCCAGCACCGTTCCGTCGGTCAGGATGACGCCGATGATGCGGTCGCCCTGCCGTTGGAGGCTCTCGACCAACGTGTTCTGCAGGATTTTCGCACCATTTGCGCGGGCGGCGCGGGCGATGGCATTGGTGGCGCCGAAGGCATCGGCATAGCCATATTCCGGCTCCCACAGCGCCAGCGCGACATTGTCCAGCGCAAAGCCGGGTGCTGCGTCGGCGAAGGCCTGCGGCGACAAGGTCTCGATGCGCGCGCCCTCGCCGCGAATGCGTTCGGCTGCGGCCGTCCAGCTCGCCTTGTTGTCGTTGCCGCAGACCCACATCATGCCGATTTCGGTGACGAAAGAGCCTTCGCCGGCGATCTCCGGCAGCGATACAAGGATCTCGCGGCCACGGATGGAAAGCTGCGACAGTTCCGGCATCAGGTAGAAGGCATGCAGCAGCGCCGACAATTTACCCGACGGGCCGCCCGCGGGATGGGTCTGCTCGATAAGGCTGACCTTCACACCGGCCTTGGCCAGGTGATAGGCGGTGCTCGATCCGACAATTCCCGCGCCGACGACGATGACGTCGCTTCCATTTCGCATGGCTGTTCCCCACAGTCTCTTGGCTGCTTTTCAACAAGGTAGGGCCAGCGGTCACGCAATGTCAACATCTCTTCATTGTTGACCGAGATTTAAATCTCTGTAATAAACTCGACAAACCAAGAGAACGCGGATTTCGGGGGAGGCCCATGGCGATACGCGATGTTCTGATGCGCGGCGATCTCGCGCTGACGCCGTCGGAAGAGAAGATCGTCCGGCTGCTGTTGACGGACTATCCGACCTCCGGTCTCGGCACCGCTTCGTCGCTGGCGCGGCGCGCCGGCGTCAGCGATCCGACCGTGGTGCGGCTGGTGATGAAGCTCGGCTATGAGGGCTTCCCGGACTTCCAGGCAAAGCTCCTGGCCGAAGTCGAGGCGCGGCTGCATTCGCCGCTGCTGATGATGGAGGCCAAGCGACAGAGCGGTTCCAACGACAGCGCCGTGCTGGCCTATCTCGATAGCGTCACCACGGCCTTGCAGAAAGCCACGGCCGCAACACCGGTGCAGACCTATGAGCGGGCGGCCCGTCTGCTGATGGAGGCCAAGGGCGAAGTCGTGATGGTCGGCGGCCGGTTCAGCCGTCACATCGCCGGCATGCTTGCCGGCTACCTCGTGCAGTTTCGCTCCGGGGTTCG
The DNA here is from genome assembly GCF_040320745.1 of Mesorhizobium sp. M0621. Classification (NCBI taxonomy): domain Bacteria; kingdom Pseudomonadati; phylum Pseudomonadota; class Alphaproteobacteria; order Hyphomicrobiales; family Phyllobacteriaceae; genus Mesorhizobium; species Mesorhizobium sp. M0621. Next base: position 40,220 of record NZ_JAMYQF010000051.1, read on the forward strand.
CGATCTCGGTGTGCTCTCTCCGCAGACTTTCGACACGCTGGCCGACCTCGACCGCCGCGACGTGCTCGTCGTCTTCGACTATCGCCGCTACCAGCTCGATGTGATGGCCTATGCAAAACAGGCGGCGGCGCTCGATGTGCGCATCGTTCTGTTCACCGACCAATGGCTGTCGCCGATATCAGACCTCGCCGAAGTCACCATCGTCAGCCCGCTCGAAGTCGCTTCGCCCTACGACACGCTGGCGCCGGCGATCGCACAGATGGAAGCGCTGGTCGCCCATATCGTTTCGGTGCTGAGTGACGACGCCCGTAACCGCATCGAGCGGCTCGAAAAGGTGCGGCATGCCAATGCGGTAACGCTCGACAGCGACCCGCAAGAGAACGGCGTTCGCAAAACACCCGGACCCAAATCAGCAAAGCAGGACGACAAAGCATGACCCAAGCCCTACCCAAGCGAAACGAGGCCTTTCGCGCCGGCGAAACGGCGCTGCTGCTCGTCGACATGCAGCGCATCTGGCTGGAGCCGGGCGCCGACCCGTCGCATCCGGAGCGTGGGCCGGATCACTATTTCTACCGGCAGACATCGTCGCAGACGATCCCCAACCAGGAGCGCCTGCTGGCCGCCGCGCGGGCCAACGGCGTCGAGGTGCTGCACACCATCATTCAGAGCCTGACCGAAGACGGTCGCGACCGCTCGCTCGACCACAAGCTGACACCGATCCATGTTGCGCCCAGCCTTCCCGAGGGGCTGCCGGTGGCGCCGCTGGCGCCGGTCGGCGACGAGATCATGCTGCCGAAGACGTCGTCCGGCATCTTCAACTCGACCAATGTCGACTATCTCCTGAAGAACCTTGGCATTCGCTACCTCGTCGTGGTCGGCGTGCTGACCGATCAGTGCGTCGACATGACGGTGCGCGACGGTGCCGACCGCGGCTATCTCGTCACCTGCGTATCCGATGCCTGCGCCACCATCACCCAGGAACGCCATGACATCGCGCTCAAGGCCTTCGGCGGATATTGCTGGGTCACCGACACCGACACGGTCGTCAGCCGCTTCAACGCTTTGGGAAAAACGGCATGACATCGAGTGTCGAGCCTCTGGTTGCCGTCGTCACCACGGATCTCTCCGCCGTTACGCGGGGCCGCTTCGTTGCCGAAAGCAAGTTGCAAAAGACCGCCACGACCGGCGTCGGCTGGCTGCAGGCCAATCTGTCGCTGACGCCGTTCAACTCGATCGTCGATCCCAACCCCTGGGGCTCGTCGGGCGACCTGCGGCTGATACCCGATCTCAAGGCGCGCTTTCGCACGACAAGCACCGGATCGGCGACGCCGTTCGACATGGTTGCCGGCGACATTGTCGAACTCGACGGCAGCCCGTGGCTCGGCTGCACCCGGACGATGCTCAAAGACGCGCTGATCGACTTGAAGGACGCAACCGGCCTGTCGGTTATTGCCGCCTTCGAGCATGAATTCAATGTCGCCGACGGCGGCTTTGCTCCGGCGCATTCGATGTCTTTCGCCGCACTGCGCCGCGCCGACCCCTTCGCGCCCAACCTGATGGCGGCGCTGGAGGAGGCAGGCGTCGCGCCCGAAGTGGTCATCGCCGAGTTCGGCAACGAGCAATTCGAGGTGACGCACGAGCCGGCGGACGCGCTTACGGCAGCCGACCGCGCCGTCGCCATCCGCGAAATCACGCGCGAGTTGGCGCGCAATGCCGGCTGGCGTGCGAGCTTCGCGCCCAAGACAGCGCCGACTGCCGTCGGCAACGGCGTCCATATCCATTTCAGCTTCGTCGATGAGGCCGGCAAGCCGGCAACTTACGATCCGGCGCAGCCCGGCGGTCTTTCCGTCAAAGCCGGCGCTTTCTGCGCCGGCGTGCTGCGTCACCTGCCTGGGATGACCGCCATGACGGCGTCGAGCGTGTCGTCTTACTACCGGCTGAAGCCGCACAGCTGGAGTTCGTCCTACACCTGGCTTGCCGACCGCGACCGCGAGGCGTCGTTGCGCATCTGCCCGACGGTGACGATCGGCGGGCGCGATCCGGCGCGGCAATACAACATCGAGTATCGGGCCGCCGACGCCACCGGCAATCCCTATCTGTCGCTGGCAGCGATCATCCGCGCCGGGATGGAAGGGCTGAAGGCGAACCTGCCCTCGCCGCCGCTGGTCACCGGCGACCCGACACTGATGAGCGACGCAGAACGGGCAAAGCTCGGTCTCGTGCGCCTGCCCGAAACCCTGCCGGCGGCGCTGGACGCGCTTGTGGCCGACAACACCGTCACGGGATGGTTCGCGCCTGTCTTCATCGAAACCTTCGTCGGGCTCAAGCGACACGAGGCCGAGCGCCTTGCCGGTCTCGATCCGGTTGCCATCTGCGATCTCTACCGGACGCTTTATTGATGACTGCACAGACTGAAAAAGATTGGCCCGACGCCGTCGAGGTTCTCAACGAGCACGGCCGTTCCGATATCGTGCTGTTGTGCGAGCATGCGTCCAACCACATGCCGGCCGAATATCGACAGCTCGGCCTCGATGCGAGCCATCTGCAGCGCCACATCGCCTGGGATATCGGCGCCGCCGAGGTGGCCCGCCTGCTGTCGTCGAAGCTCGATGCTTCGGCCTTCCTCAGCGGCTACTCCCGGCTGTTGATCGACCTCAATCGGCCGCTTCATAGCCAAGGCAGCATTCCGGTGCTGTCGGAAGATACCGACATTCCCGGCAATGTCGGCATCGATGCGACGGAGCGAACCCGGCGTGCCGAGATCATGTTTTTGCCGTTTCATGATCGGGTGGCCGCATATCTCGACCGCCGGGCGCAAGCAGGCCGGCAAACGCAGATTGTGACGATCCATTCGTTCACGCCGGTCTTCCTCGGTGTTGGCAGGCCCTGGCATGCTGGCGTGCTGCACGGCAATGCAAGCGATCTCGCCGAAGCGATCCTTTCAGGCCTGCGCACCGATGCCGCGCTCAATGTCGCGGCCAACGTGCCCTATGTGATCAGCCGTGAGGCCGACTACGCCGTGCCCATCCATGGCGACGATCGCGGTATCCCCGCCGTCCTCATCGAGATCCGGCAGGATCTGTTGTCGACACGGTCCGGCGTCGAGGAATGGGCGAACCGCCTGGCGGCGGCACTGCCGGCACAGCAGGCGGAGACAATCCCGTGAGCAATCTCAGCCTGCGCGAACGCGACGCCGTGACCATCGCCCAGATCGGCAAGCTGCGGTTCTCGCCGCTCAGCGTCATCGGCGGCCGGGGCAACCGGCTGATCGAGGAGGGCGGCCGTTCGCTTCTGGACCTGTCGGGATCGGCCGGCCCGGCGGTGCTCGGCTACGGCCATCCGGCTGTTGTCGAGGCGGTCGAGGGGTCGATCCGCAACATGGCGGGCGCCAGTCTGCTGCTCTACCCCAACGAGCCCGCCGTATCGCTGGCCGAACGACTGCTGGCAATCACGCCCGGAGAAGGCGAACGGCGCGTCTGGTTCGGCCATTCCGGGTCCGACGCCAATGACTGCGCGGTGCGCGTGCTGCAGGCGGCCACCGGCCGCTCGCGCTTCATCTCTTTCATCGGCTCCTATCATGGCAATCTTTCGGGCTCGATGGGCATCAGCGGCCATACCGCCATGACCCACACGCTGCCGCGGCCGGGCGTGCTTCTGCTGCCCTACCCAGATCCGTTTCGGCCGAACTTCAGCGGCGAGGACGTGCTTGCCCTGCTCGACTACCAGTTCGAGACCACCTGCCCGCCGCATCAGGTCGCGGCGGTGTTCATCGAGCCGTTGATGTCGGATGGCGGACTGATCGTGCCGCCACCCGGCTTCCTCAAGGCCTTGCAGGAGCGTTGCCGCAAGCACGGCATCAAGATCGTCGTCGACGAGGTCAAGGTCGGGCTCGCCCGCAGCGGCAAGATGCACTGCTTCCAACATGAAGGATTGACGCCGGACCTCGTCGTCTTCGGCAAAGGCATCGGCGGTGGCTTGCCGCTGTCGGCCGTGATCGGCCCGAAGGAAATCATGGATCATGCGCCGGCCTTCGCTTTGCAGACGACCGCAGGCAACCCGGTCGCGACATCGGCCGGCAACGCTGTGCTGAAGACGATCGCAAGGGAAGGCCTAATCGAGCGCTCGGCGCGGATCGGGGCATTGTTTTCCGATGCGCTGCGGGCGCTTGGCGCCAAGCACGAGATCATCGGTGACGTGCGCGGGCGCGGCCTTGCCATCGGCGTCGACCTGGTCAAGGACCGCACGACGCGCGAGCCCGTTGCGGCAACGACCACGGCCAAGATCATCTATCGCGGCTACGAGCTGGGCGCGGCCTTCACCTATGTCGGGCTCAAGGCTAATGTGCTGGAGTTCATGCCGCCGCTGACGCTGACGGAAGACGAGGTGACCGAGGGCGTGGCAATTGTCGACCAAGCGATCATCGACGTGGCTGCCGGCAAGGTCTCCGATGCAGACGTCGCCTCCTTCATGATGTGGTGAAGGGGGAAGTGCCTTGCCGCGCGCGGCAGCACGATGCGGGTCGGTCGGGATCGGCATTCGAGACCTCCCTACGAAGAGCGCTCTATTCGAAGAACCGATTGGGCGGCCGCTTCAGGCCGAGATTTTCGCGCAGCGTTGATCCCTCATATTGCCGCCTGAAGATACCTCGCCGCTGCAGTTCGGGCACGACCTTCTCGGCAAAATCATCGAGCCCGGCAGGCAAGTAGGGAAACATGATGTTGAACCCGTCGGAGCCTTCGGCGACCAGCCATTCCTCCATCTCGTCGGCGATTGTTTCAGGCGTACCGACAAAGGCAAGGCCGGAATAGCCGCCCAGCCTCTGCGCAAGCTGCCTGACGGTCAGGTTCTCCTCGCGCGCCAGTTCGATGACGCGCTCGCGGCCGCTCTTGCTGGCATTTGTTTCGGGGATTTCCGGCAAGGGCGCGTCGGGATCAAAACCGGACGCGTCATGGCCAATCGCAATCGAAAGCGAGGCGATGCCGCTTTCGTAATAGACGAGGCTGTCGAGCTTCGCCCGTTTGGCCTGCGCGTCCTCGACGCTGTCGCCGACAACGACAAAGGCACCGGGCAGGATCTTGATGTCGTCGCGCGACCGGCCGAGTTTTTGCGCGCGATCCTTCACGTCGGCAAAGAAACGCTGCCCCGAGGCGAGATCGGCATGGGCGGCGAAAATGACTTCCGCCGTTTCGGCAGCCAGCTGTCGCCCCGCCTCCGAGGCGCCGGCCTGGACGATGACCGGCCAGCCCTGCACCGGCCGCGCGATGTTGAGCGGACCGCGCACCGAAAGATGCTCGCCCTTATGGTCAAGCACATGCAGCTTTGCGGGGTCGAAATAGAGCCCGCTTTCGGCGTCGCGGATAAAGGCATCGTCGGCGAAGCTGTCCCACAGGCCGGTGACGACATCGTAGAATTCCCGTGCCCGCCGATAGCGCTCGTCATGCTCGACATGCTCGTCCAGGCCGAAGTTCAGCGCCGCGTCAGGGTTGGACGTGGTGACAATGTTCCAGCCGGCGCGTCCGCCACTGATATGGTCCAGCGAGGCGAAGCGGCGGGCAACATGATAGGGCGCGTCGAACGTCGTCGATGCGGTAGCGACTAGCCCGATATGGTCGGTGACGGCGGCGAGCGCCGACAGCAGCGTGAATGGCTCGAACGACGTGACAGTGTGGCTGCGCCGCAGCGCCTCGATCGGCATGTTGAGAACGGCCAGATGGTCGGCCATGAAGAAGGCGTCGAATTTCGCCGCCTCCAGGGTCTGGGCGAAGCGTTTCAGATGCGCGAAATTGAAATTGGCATCGGGATAGGCGCCCGGATAGCGCCAGGCGCCGGTATGCAGGCTGACAGGACGCATGAAGGCGCCAAGGCGCAATTGTTTCTGTGTCATTTGACGGATATCTCGAACGTTGGAGATTGAACAAATCTGGGCGAGGATCGGCCTCCGACAAGGCGCGGGGAAGGTATTGTGTTCCACTGCCACGCGCTTCCGCAGCATTCGCTTCCCCGCCGTCAGCGCAAAATGGCACAGCGCTCCGCCGGCTGGCCGCCCGCGAGCTTTATGGGCTCAGTGACGCAGCGACCGGCGCAGATATGTCTCCAGCCAGAGGCTGTAGCGTGAGCCGCCGAAGCACAGCACGAAATAGATCAGCGCAGCGAACAGATAGGCCTCGTCATAGTAGCCGAGCCACTGCGGATCGGTCGCCGAGGATCGGGCCGCATTGAGCAGGTCGAAAATGCCGATGACGGCAAGCAGCGATGTCGCCAGCAGGAAGCCGATCGCCAGATTGACCATGCCGGGAATAACCAGGCGCAGCGCCTGCGGCAGGACGACGAGCTGCATTGTTCGCCAGTAGCCGAGCCCAAGCGCCGTGGCGGCCTCATACTGGCCCGCCGGGATCGCCTGGAGGCCGGCACGAACGACCTCGGCGACATAGGCCGACCAGAACAGCGTGATCATGATCATCGCCCTAACATTCTTGTCGATTATCTGGCCATTCGGGACGGCCATTGGCAGGATGAGCATCGCCACATAGAGGATGGCCACCATCGGCGTGCCACGCATAAGTTCGATAAAGGCAATCGCAAGCGTGCGCAGGCCGCCCATGCTGGAGCGCCGCGCCAGTGCCAGCAGGATCGCCAGCGGCGTCGCCAGGCCGAAGCAGACCGACCATACGAACAGCGTTACGGCCAGTCCGCCCCACTGGTTCGAAGGGACGGCAGGAGGCACCAGCGTGCCGGACATCAGGATCCAACTGGCGGCGATCACGACAAACCAGGCTACGAGCAGTCCCTTGCGCCAGTATCGCGGTTGCGCGGTGATGACGAGAAGCCCCAGCAACAGCACCATGACGACCAGTGGCCGCCATTGCAGCGCCGGCGGGTAGAAGGCGAACAGGATGAAGCGGAACTTCGCCGCCACGAACGCCCAGCAGGCGCCGGTGGCGAGCGCACAGTCGGCCGACGTTCCCGTCCATGTCGCGTCGAATATGCCCCAGCGCAGCAGCGGCGGTACGATCCAGCCCAGCATCGCCACCGTGACGACGGTGATGATCGAATTGAGCGGCGTGCCGAAAAGCCCGATCTTCAACGTCTGCAGCGTTGCCGAAGATCGCCATGCCCGCACATCGAGAGCCTCGGAGATGCTCATACCCTTGCACCCCTTAGAGCGACACGCTTGTTGTATAAGTTCATCGCCGCCGAGACCGACAGGTTGATCGCCAGATAGATGGCAATCAGCAGCGTCAGCGCTTCGAGCGACTGTCCCGTCGTGTTGGCCGTGGTGTTGATGATGCTGACAAGGTCAGGGTAGCCGATGGCGACGGCAAGGCTGGAATCCTTGGTCAGGTCCAGATAGCTGGACGTCGTCAGCGGCGTGATGACGCGCAATGCCTGCGGCAGCACGATGAGGCGCATGATCTGACCATTGTGCAGACCGAGCGCCCTCGATGCCTCCCATTGACCGCGGTCGACCGACTGGATGCCCGCTCGCACGATCTCGGCAATGGCGGCCGAGAACTTGACCACCAGGCCGGTCAGCAGGGCCGCGAATTCCGGAGTCAGATTGTGGCCGCCGCGAATGTTGAAGCCGGCCAATGCCGGTATCTCCCAGGTCGCGCCGGCGCCGGTCAGTGGAAAGGCCAGCAGAATGCCACCCAGCAGTCCTGCGGTTGCCAGGCCTAGCCGCCTGACAGGCAAACTGCCCTTGCGCCGCGACCATGCAAGAAAAGCCAGGTAGCTTGTGACGAGGCCGACAAGCAGCCAGAGCGTCGACACCGACATCCCATGAAAGCCAAGCCCTGGAACGAACACGCCCCGGTTGGTGAGGAAGAAACTGTCGAAGACCGAGAGCGCCTGGCGCGGCGACGGAAACGATTTCGCCAGCGAAATCCAGAAGAACAGCTGAAGCAGAAGCGGCGTGTTGCGGATGATCTCGACATACCAGCGCACAAGCGCCGCCAGCAACAGATTGCCCGAGAGGCCGGCAACACCGAGAGCGACGCCGAGAATGGTGGCAAGCACACAACCAAGCGTGGCCGCTTTCAGCGTGTTGAGAAGGCCAGCCAGGATTGCGCGCGCATACGGATCGCCCGCCTTGAAGGCGATCGGCGCTTCGCCGATCTCGAAATTCGCCGGCCGGCTGAGGAATTCGAAGCCTGGCGTGATGCCGATACGAGCCATCGTCCCGGCCGTGTTGTGGCCAAGCAGCCAGAATAGGGCGATGACCGCCGCGATCACAGCGACCTGCGTCAGCGGCCAGTTACCCCACCACAGGGACATCTTGCGCAAAATGCCGGGTCCGTCTGGACCCGGCACGGTTTCGTCAGTCAATGACATGGATCGAAGGGGCTTAGCGGAACGGCGGCGAATAGAGCAGACCGCCATTGGTCCACAGGCTGTTGTAGCCACGCTCCCAACCGAGCGGCTTCAAATTGCGGTCGTAGATTTCGCCATAATTGCCGACAGTCTTGATGATGTTGTAGGCCCATTTCGGATCGAGGCCGATTGCCTGGGCGAGCGACGGGTCGACGCCGAGAAAGCGCTGGATGGCCGGGTCTGGCGATTTGAGGAATTCATCGACATTCTTGCTGGTGATGCCCCATTCCTCGGCCTGGATGGTGGCGTTGACCGTCCAGTTGACGATCTCGAGCCAGCGGTCATCGCCGCCGGCGATCGCCGGTGCAAGCGGTTCCTTCGACAGTCGCTCGGGCAGGATGATATAATCGTCGGGCTTCTTCAGCTGGGTGCGCTTGCCGACGAGATCGGACGAATCTTGCGTGATGGCATCGACGCGACCTGTCTCCAGCGCGTTGATGAACTCGCCGGTGTCCTCGATCGTCACCGGCGTGAACTTCTTGCCGGTCTTGCGGAAGAAGTCGGCGATGTTCAATTCGCCCGTCGTGCCGCTCTGAACGCCGATGGTGGCGCCATCGAGGTCGGCTGCCTTGGTCACATTGAGATCCTTGCGCACAAGGATGCCCTGGCCATCATAGAAAACCGTCGGGCCGAAATGGAAGCCGAGCTGGAAGGCACGCGTGATCGTCACCGTCACGCCCGACAGCAGAACGTCGAATTCGCCGGCCTGGAGCGCCGGCAGACGCTGCTGCGGCGAAGAGTTGGTGAACTCCACCTTTTCCGGATCGCCGAAGACGGTGATCGCCAGGGCACGGCCGTAGTCGGCGAAGAAACCTTGCCAGCGACCGTTGCTATCCGGCGAGAAGAAGCCGGGTGTCGTGCCGACACCGACCTTGATGGAGCCGCGCTCCTTGATCTTGTCAAGCGTCGGGCCTGCATAGGTCGCGGTCGAAAACAGTCCTGCCGCCACCACCAGCGTCGTCGCCAGAGCCGTCCTCCAACCGGCGCCAGGCCGCATTGCAATCGTCATGTCAGTCAACTCCTGAGGTTCATTGTTGCCAGCCGACCGCGGAATGTCCCCCGCTCTGTTCGACTGTCTCGAAGTTAACTCTATAATTTTTGTAGACTAAGGAACGGCAATCCAATTTTCTGCCTGTCCGGAAAGCAGATTGCTTCGAAAATGCCCATTGGCGGCGAATGCGAACCTGCACCGTTTCCGAATGTGTTTCCCTCGCGAGAGACACGCTCCAGCGCGGCTGAAGAAGAAGAATATCCCGGGACAAAAAATGGCCGGGCTCGAATACGGCCCGGCCAAAAGAAGGTTAAAACCTTCAGAGGGGAACACCGTCCAGCGGAATGGGAGGAAACCGCCGAACGATTTTACCTGTTTGAGCCTATTTCGGTGAGTTGGCGACGAATGGAATTCCAAAAATTTACAAATGAGCAAAAATTCGTGCTCAGCAGCCGTTACGGATCGTGTCCCGCGGCGTGGTGTAGCTGGCGGCATTGGTCGCCGTGCTCTCCGGCATGGGCCGGGCTGATCAGCGCGCCACTGCTGGCAGGCTGA
>NZ_JAMYQF010000052.1:0-49669 GCF_040320745.1 Mesorhizobium sp. M0621
CCGCTGAAGCGCAGCGTGGAAGCGTTGGCCGAAAAATTGTCGAAGCCGGTGAAGTTCTGGCTCTTGCCGCCGGCCGCGAGGTCGGTGTCGGTGACGGTGCCATTGGCATTCGTTCCACTAAACAGCACGTCATCGCGCAGATTGAGCGGATCGACCGCGCCGGAACCGTTGATGATCAGCGTGTTGGGGCCGAGGCCCGTGATATCACCGTCGATCGTGCCGCCGGACAGATCGACGTGGTCTGCGTCGATGCCGCCCTTGATGATGCCGCCGGAAACTGAAACTTGGTCGAAGCCGGCGCCGCCGCTGACGCTGCCGCGGATGGTGCCGCCGGAAACCGTGACGGTGTCGATGCCGGAACCGCCGGCTACGCTGCCCTCGATCGTTCCACCAGAGATGGTGATGATGTCGACCCCATTGCCTCCGTCCACTGAGGCGACACTGCCTCCGCTGATTGTGATATTGTCGTCACCATCATCGCCAAAGATGGTACCCGCTATTGCTCCGCCAAAAATATTAACATGATCCACACCGTCACCGCCGGTGATGGAGCCCAACAATGTCCCATCGGTCATCGTCAATGTGTTACTACCAGTCAGAAATTGGATCGCGTTTTGTCCTTGCGCGGGCGCTATCACAGCCTGTCCGCCTATCGAGACTGTATTGTTGCCACCAAAAAGAAAGAGCTGACCCGTTGATATGTCAACAATACCGGTACCGAAGATAACGGCGCCATCGATTCTTCCGCCGTTAATTTCGAATGTGGGAGTACTAGTAGTTTCGGAGGCGAACAGAACATCACCAACTATCCTTCCCCCACTCATTTGAAAGCTGTAGCTGGAGTCAGAATTACATCCACTGCACAATGGATCGATCTCGACGCCATTGCCGAATCTGTCGCCCTGGATAATCCCGCCCGTCATTGCGAACGAGTTGTGCGCTCCTCCAAACAAGTGAGCCCCATTGAGAATGGTGCCACCGGTCATCTGAAAATCATTAATCTCACCATCAAGCTCCACTCCCTCTTCAAACTCGCTCGCACCGGAAATTGTGCCCCCTGTCATACGAAACAGATTCGATTCAGCGAAACTAAACCACACCGTCCCTGAGATGTTCCCGTCATTCATTTGAAAAATACTATTGCCGAGGGACTCTGAACAGTCATCGCACCCAGCGAATGACACATTCCCGGATATGTTAGCACCTCCTACAACAATCGTGTTGCTGCCCCCAGTGAAGGTGATGGCATCGGCTTGCGTCAGGCCGTCGCCGGAGCGGCCGCCGGTCACCACGCCGGCGGCGCCTATTGTGATGGTCAAGTTCTCGCCGACGATCCCGGCGCCCCCGGCGCCCGCGCTTCCGTTGCTGTTAGCGCCCGCGCCTCCGGTACCGCCATCGCCGCCAGTCACTGCAGCATTGACGGCAAAGACCGTGCTGCCCGAATTTGTGAACAGGAGGCCAACTCCCCCGGTTCCTCCGCTCCCGCCAAATGAATTGATTGCACCGGCCGAACCGCCGTCGCCGCCATCGCCACCGGTCACTGCAGCATTGACGGTAAAAACCGTGCTGCCCGAATTTGTGAACAGGAGGCCAACTCCCCCGGTTCCTCCGTTCCCGCCAAATGAACTGATTGCACCAGTCGAACCGCCGTCGCCGCCATCACCACCGGTCAGCGCGAAATCGAGGGCACCAAGTGAGCCAATGCCAGTGACCACCGCGCCATAACCGCCCGCGCCCCCACCACCCCCGTCGCTACGGCTGAGACCGATGAAACCGCCGCCGCCGTCCCCGCCATCCCCGCCAGGTCTTGGGGCCAAGCAACCATCGCCGCAAATCAACCCAGGCAGGCCAGCCCCGACTGTACCATGCGCGCCACCGCCGCCACCGCCACCGCCACTGAGAGAGGTGGTGGCGTTGCCGCCATCGGTTCCCGCCGGGTCGGCAAAGGTCCCCCCTATGCCTCCCGCCCCTGCGCCGCCGCCCACGTTGCGCCCGTTGCCGCCGTTTCCCCCGGTAGTGCCTGCGCCGCCGCCACCGCCGCCGCCGCCGTTGACGGCGGGGTTTGCTGGGTCGCCGTTATCGCCGGCGCCCGTCGCGCTATCGAAGCCGCCCGCGCCGCCAAACACCATTCCGGCGCTTCCGGCGCCGCCACCCGCAAACGCCGGGGCTGCTGCAAATACGCCGAGCAGGGGAACACCAACAAGGGCCATTATCAGACGCAACAGCACCCTGGTTCGAAGTGAGAGCGAGCGGCGAGCACTCGGCGTTGGGCTGTCAACATTCCGGCTGAGACGCGTCAACTGCTCCCCCCGCTTCCGCGCCCAATCATGGCGCCGATCTCCACAACTCAATTAATTAGGAATGCATGATCTGAGCTAACTAGAAATTTAGGGATGTATGATCTCAGCTTGACCCACTGGCAATCCTTAAATGGACTGACAGAGATCATGATGCGAGAAACCTTGGCCTCTGTTGCTGTTCGGCAACGCCAAGACGGGAAGCTTACCGCCGCGGCCAAACGCCTGCGGCGCGCTACGTCCGCCATCAGCCACGCGATCGACACACTGGAACAACAGCTCGGTTTTTCGCTGTTCGATCGCGCAGCAGTCTCAGTGCGTCCGCCGGCCTTGCGGATATCCGTGACCAGGGCTTCGGCTTCTTTCACGCCACTGCCGTAGTGGACCAGAACCTGCCCGCCCATTCTGGCCGGACTTCGCGAACGATAGGTCTAGGCGTCGTCCAGACCTCGTGAGGCGGACATCGGCACCTGTCGGCACGCAAAACCCACCGATTTGCACGCCATTCTAGGCCATAGCCTTACGCGATACCGATGGTCCTTTATATTCAGCGCTCCACGATTTGATAAGATCAACCTACTTGGAAACGAGTACGAAGGGGCAGACAAGCGCAGCGACGTGGAGCAGAGCAGAAACCGCCGAGACTACGCTATTGCCGCCGCCTCCCCTTACTCCCACTCAATTGTTCAAACAGCATATAACCAGTTGAAATCACTGTTATCTTCCAGCGTCGCGCAGATTCCGTCATCAAGACCATCAAAAAGTCACTATTTTAAAAGGAAAATCGCCACGAGAAATATCGTAAATTTTCGTCAATTATCGGGATCAATCGGACGATTTTTGCCCACTGCCCGACATCATCACCGTTGCGCTGCGCAAAGTACCGTCAGTAGGTCAATCACGCCGCACAAAACAAACTGGCCCTATTTGGGCCGAGATGGAGCGGCAGGCATGGGGCTTCCGTGCCTTCAAATCGTGAAGCCGGCTGGCATACCTGCCTAGAAACCGAAGCAAATCGTCATCGGCATTCCTACTCGAAGGAATAGGTGAAGCCCTCCTTGGAGGCACCGACGGTCACCTTTGTCATTTTTTCGCCCTCGAGCGACCGGTTCAGCACCCCGCGACTCAACTCCGGCAGAAGCGTATTGGTCAGGATGGCATCGATCATCCGCCCGCCGGATTCGATCTCGGTGCAGCGGGCCTTGACTAGATCCATGACACCGTCGCCGATCACCAGTTCCGCGTCGTTGGTTGCACGCAGCCGGCGAGCGATCTTGGCGAACTGGTGACGGGTGATCGCCTCGATCATCGAATCAGAGAGCGGATAGTAGGGAATGGTCACCACGCGGCCGAGAAAGGCGGCAGGGAAGACCTTCAGCAATGGGCTGCGCAAGGCAATGTCCAGATCGTCGAGCCCGGCCCGCAGCGTGCCGTTCCTGGTCCGGTCCATGATGACTTCCGAGCCGACATTCGAGGTGAGCAGGATCAGCGTGTTCTTGAAATCGATGCGCCGGCCCTCGCTGTCGTCCATCATGCCCTTGTCGAAAACCTGGAAGAAGATCTCGTGCACGTCCGGATGCGCCTTCTCGACCTCGTCGAGCAGGATTACCGAATAGGGTTTGCGGCGGACCGCCTCGGTCAGGATTCCGCCCTTGCCATAGCCGACATATCCGGGCGGAGCGCCTTTCAAGGTAGAGACCGTATGGGCCTCCTGGAATTCGGACATGTTGATGGAGATGAGGTTCTGCTCGCCGCCATAGAGTGTTTCGGCCAACGCCAATGCGGTTTCGGTCTTGCCGACGCCCGAGGGGCCGCAGAGCAGGAACACGCCCACCGGCTTTTCCGGCGCGCCGAGGCCGGCGCGGCTGGTCTGCACGCGCTTGGCGATCATCTCCATGGCGTGATCCTGGCCGACCACACGTTCGGACAGGGTAACGGCGAGCCGCAGCGCCTTTTCAGTCTGGCTCGACAGCATCCGCCCCGTCGGGATTCCCGTCCAGTCCTGAACCACCGCCGCCACGGCGTTGCGGTCGACCGACGGCAGGATCAGCGGCGTTTCGCCTTGCGCCTCGGCCAGTTCGGCCATTAGTTCGCGCAGCCGGGCAAGATCGGCGGCTGGATCGAGTGGAGGGGCTTTGGCCGCCGTTGCCTCCAAGTCGGTCTCGGGCAGTTCAGCCTTGGGCGGCTCGGTCTCAATCGCACCTGCTGCCTCGATAGTGGTCTCCTCCGTCTCCACCGCATCTAGCGGCACACCTTCGCCGCGCAGCCGGGCACGCAATTCGAGTATCTCGGCGACCAGGGCTTTTTCCCGGTCCCAACGCAGTTGCGCCGCGGCCAGCGTGACCTCGGTTTCGGCCAGTCCGGTGTCGACGCGTGCCTGGCGCTCGCTCACCTCGATGCCGATCACGGCCTCGCGACCGATGATACCGTGCTCGACCTCCAGCGCCTGGCGGCGACGCATGATGTCTTCGACCTCGGCCGGCGTGGCGTGCTGCGATATGGCGACACGGGCGCAAGCGGTGTCGAGAAGGCTCACCGCCTTGTCGGGCAGTTGCCGCGCCGGGATGTAGCGGTGCGACAGGCCGACCGCCGCCTCGATCGCCTCATCCAATATCTGCACCTTGTGGTGCTGCTCCAGAACGCCGGCCACACCGCGCAACATGAGAACGGCCACCGCCTCGGACGGCTCGTCAATCTTCACCACCTGGAAACGGCGGGTCAGCGCCGGGTCTTTCTCGATGTGCTGCTTGTATTCGGCCCAGGTCGTTGCCGCGATGGTGCGAAGTTCGCCACGCGCCAGCGCGGGTTTCAGGAGATTGGCCGCGTCGCCCGTGCCCGCCGCGCCGCCGGCGCCGATCAAGGTGTGGGCTTCGTCGATGAACAGGATGACCGGCGTTTCTGACGATTGAACCTCATCGATGACGGCCTTCAGCCGCTTTTCGAATTCGCCCTTTACGCTTGCACCCGCCTGCATCAATCCGACATCGAGCATGCGTACGCTGACATCCTGCAGCGTCGGCGGCACATCCCCCTCAGCGATACGCAAGGCAAAGCCCTCGACGACCGCCGTCTTGCCAACCCCGGCCTCCCCGGTCAGGATCGGGTTGTTTTGCCGGCGCCGCATCAGGATATCGATGATCTGCCTGATCTCCGGATCGCGGCCGACGACCGGATCGATCTTGCCGTCGCGGGCGCGCTGGGTCAGGTCGGTGGCGTATTTCGCCAGCGCCGAATCCCCGCCCGGAGCCCGCCTCCGCGTTTCGACTGCGGGAACCACGCTGGCTTCGAGCGAACCTTCCATGACATCGGCGAACCGCGCGATGACCGCGTCGGCATCGATCTTGTCGAACTCGCCGCTGATCTTCGACAGCAGGCTTTCCAGCACCGGCGTCTTCAGGCAGGCAAGGAGAATATGTGCGCTGCGGACTTCCTCGACGCTGAACTCGAGCGTTGCCAGGTTCCAGGCCTCCTGGATGGCATGGAAGATATGGTCGGAAAATTCCTCGATCGACGTTGCGCCATAAGGCAGCTTGTCGACGGCGCGGGTCATATCGGCCGTGAGCCGGCTCGCATCCACTCCCGCATCTGCGATTATCATTTGTACATCCGAGCGGTCGGAAAGCACCAGCTGCTCGATGAAGTGGACGAGTTCGACGTAAGGATTGCCGCGCAGTTTGGCGGTGTCGGCCGCGGCCTTGAAGGCGCGCACCCCGACAGGATTGAGCTTGCCGACGAGTTCCTTGCGTTTGAATGTCTGCGATGACCGGCGCGGTTCCATCGAACGTGCTCCTGCAATCTGCCAGTCGACAACCTGCCACATAAGCGGCCGCTTGACAAAGCATGGGACGGGGGGACCCGATGCCCGGTCAGCCGGCTTCTCGCGTTTGGGGAAAGTCTCGCACCAACGGCCGCACACAACCAACGAATTCGCACGTCGATGCGAAGCATTTCACATACAGGCTCGGCAAATCGCGCCACGGGTTGGGCACTCGTTTAGTTCCTGTTAATTTTTGAGCAGTTGTTGAATTGTGGTAAAGTGCAACGGTGTGATAGCGTAGGGTCACATAAGGTTTGAGGGCCTTCGCTGGGGGTTGGTGTGATTGATCTCGCACTCTGGCTTGCTTCGCTCGACGGTGAGAACCCGTCCGGGGAAGATTTGCGCAACGACCCGGATTTTCATGAGCTGGAGCGCCTGACCGAAGCCCAACTCAAGGTCGTCCACGACGGCAACAACAGGGCCGGCTCGCAAAGCACCATTCCAGTCGACTGGTCCGCTGTGCTGGCAAAGGCGGAGGAATTGCGCGGGCATGGCCGGGACCTGCGCCTGCTCGTCATCGTCACGCGCGCGCTGGCCAATGAAGAAGGGCTGGCCGGGCTCGCGCAGGGGCTGACCCTCATTGCGCGGACCTTCGATCAGCACTGGGAAACCATGCATCCGGCACTGCGGCCCAACGGTTCGCCACGCGATGCGGCCTTGCGCCGTATCAACGCGCTGCTCGACCTCCAGAACGGTCGGGACGGACTGTTGGCGAACCTGCGGGACATGACGTTCTTTGCGCCGCGCACAATCGGCCCGATTCAGGGCAAAGACCTGGAAAAAGGTGCGCTCGACGACCGCGTCATGCTCCAGGAAGCCGCGTTGGGGCTGAATGCGGCGGAAAAGGCCGCGCTGGTCAGTGCGCACGGACAACTCTTGAACCGGGTGCACGCCGGATGTGCGGCACAGATAGATCAAGCCAATGCGGAGATGATCTTGCTGATCGCCGACGCCCGGGCAGCGATTGCGGCACTCGATGCCCTCGAGACCGCCCTCAACGCTCGTCTCGAGGGCGGTGGCGCTCCCGTTCCGGACTTAAAGCGGTTTCTGCAGCGTTTGCTGACGACCCTCGAACGGAATTCGGCAGCCGGCGCGGTGACGAGTGGCGCCGCCAAGCCGCCGATGCCGGCGGAACCGGCAACGCCTGCTCGAAACGGTCATGGAGCCGATGCGATGGCAAGTATGGCAAGCTACGCGGAGCCGAGCACTGGGCTTCCGGACCGGATTTCCTCGCGCGACGACGTCGTGAAGTGCCTCGACCTGGTCGTCGCCTTCTATGACCGCACCGAACCATCGAGCCCAATTCCGCACCTGGCTCGGCGCGTACGCCGGATGGTGCACATGGATTTCGTTGAACTGATGGAAGATCTCGCTCCGTCGGGGCTGAAGGAATTCAGGCTGCTCGCCGGCGTTTCCGATGCCAAGAAGACGGCTCAGAAGGATGAAAGGTAACGACACATGCCAGCCGAAAGCAAAGCCAAGGTCATCGAACGAAATCGCGCGCCGCGAGTGCAGATCGCCTACGATGTGGAAACCTACGGCAGCCCGACAACGATCGAACTGCCGTTTGTCATGGGCGTGATGGCCGACCTTGCCGGTGCATCGCAAACCAAGGAAGCGAAAAAGTCGGTGCAGGACCGCTCTTTTGTCGACACCGACGCGAACCGCTTCCCCAAGTTCATGGAGGCGCTCGGACCCCGCGTTAAGGCCCGGGTGAAGAACACGCTGCCGCAGGCCGAAGGCCAGGAGCGCGACGAGGAACTGGCGCTCGATCTTACATTTTCCAAAATGGGCGATTTCGCGCCGGACAAGATCGCCGAGCAAGTTCCGCAACTGGCCGAGATCCTCAAGATGCGTCGTCAGCTCGAGGAATTGCTCGGCTTCATGGATGGCCGCGTCGATGCTGAAAAGCGCATCGCGCAGCTTCTGAACAACGAACCGCTTCTTGGCAAGATCGCCAGCCAGGCGCTGGCCGACGACGACAAGGTTGGGGAATAAATCATGGCCGAACAGCAAAAAACCGCCGCAGTCGCCGCCGAGGCCGAAGCCATAGACCTTGGAGAATTCAGCGGACTCCTCGAGAAGGATTTCAAGGTCAAGAAGGACGACAGCGAGAAGCTGCAGCAACTCGTGCGCAATCTCGCGCTCGCGGCGCAGTCCCGTTCCGACACCACGACCATCTCGTCCAATGCGATCAAATCGATCAAGTCGCTGATCGCCGGCATCGACAAGATGCTGACGACCCAGGTCAACGAGATCCTGCACGCGCCGGAAGTGCGTGAAATGGAAGGCACATGGCGTGGCCTGTGGTATCTCATCAACAACACCGAAACGGATCAGAAGCTGAAGATCCGGGTGATGAACATTTCCAAGGAGCAGCTGGCCGATACGCTTGAAGACTATGAAGGCCAGATGTGGGACCAGAGCCCGATCTTCAAGAAAGTCTATACGGACGAGTATTCGATGCTTGGCGGCGAGCCGATCGGCTGCGTGATTGGCGCCTACGAATTCTCCAACCACCCGCGCGATGTCGGTCTGCTGCGCAACATCTCCGGCATCTGCGCCTCGGCGCACACGCCGTTTATCGCGGCTGCATCGCCGCGCCTGTTCCGCATGGACAGCTGGCAGGAATTGCCGAACCCGCAAGATCTGCAGCAGATCGTCTCCAACGCGTCCTATGCCTCGTGGCAGTCGCTGCGCGAGAGTGAGGATGCCCGCTACATCGGCCTGACCATGCCCCGCGTTCTGGCGCGGCTGCCCTACGGCACGGACACCGTTCCGGTGAAGGGCTTCACCTTCGAGGAAGAGGTACAAGGCGACCACAACAAATATATCTGGATGAACGCCGCCTTCCCGATGGGCGTCAACATAAACCGCAGCCACAAGCTGTTTGGCTGGGGCACACAGATCCGCGGCGTGGAGAATGGCGGCACGGTGCTCAACCTGCCGGTGCACAGCTTCCCGACCGATGATGGGTCGATAGCGATGAAATGCCCGACCGAAGTCGCCATCGACGACCGGCGCGAGGCCGAACTGGCCAAGCTCGGTCTGATGCCCATCCTGCACCGGAAGAATACCGATCTGGCGGCCTTCATCGGGGCACATTCGCTACAGGACGACGAGACGCGGGCGGGGCGGCTGGTCGACCCCGACGCGCAGTCCAACGAGCGGCTGAGCGCCAACCTGCCCTACCTGTTCCCGGTCTCGCGCTTTGCGCACTACCTCAAGGCCATTGCGCGCGACAAGGTCGGCTCGTTCAAGGAGCGCGCTGAAATGCAGATCTGGTTGACCGAATGGATCAACCGTTACGTGCTGGCCAACCCTGCCTTCGCCGACGACAAGGCGCGCGCCAAGCGTCCGCTTGCCGCTGCGGAGGTCACAGTGGCCAGCGTGGAAGGACGGCCGGGATACTACAATGCCGTCTTCGCTTTGCGCCCGCATTACCAGCTGGAGGGCATCAACGCCTCGCTCCGGCTCGTGTCAGAACTACCGTCCGTGAAGACTTGATTGCAGCAACAACATCCTGGTTTCTTGAACGTGGTGGAGAAAGACAATGCCCACAGCTACGAAGATTGATGGCTTTCTGAAGGTTCCTGATATCAAAGGCCCCAGCACCCGCGACGGCCACGAAGACGAGATCGAAATCCATGGCGTCGACTACAAGATGATCGCACCCTATGACCCGAATTCGATCTCACGCCGTGGCCGCGTGAACATGGGCATGATCAAGTTCACCAAGCACTACGACAAATCCTCGCCCTACCTGAAAAAGGCGTTGTTCGACAACAAGGCCCTTGATGAGGTGGTGTTTTCGGCGCGCCGGACCATCGATGGCGAAAGCAAGGATTATCTGGTCATCACACTGAATGACGCCTTCGTCATGGAATACGACATGTCGCAGGCCGAGGATGAAGAAGACCTGATCCAGGAAGAAGTCAGCTTCGCCTACAAGAAGATCAAGTTCGTCTATGACGGCAACGATGAAGCCGAAATGGATGTCTATGTCGGCAAGTGAGGTTCGGCGGCCCGGCGCGGGCAAGCAGCAGACCACCGGCAGCTTGCGGGCGAAAAGCGAAGCCGTCCAGCCATCGCTTTGGGATCGCTTCGTCAACGACCTGCCGGGTCTGACCTCGGAAATAGACGGGCTGCGCCATGTCCTGCTCGACGAGCTTGGCGCGGACCGCCTCGACACACTCGTTGCCGGCAGTACGCGGGCCATCGACGCCGATGCGGAACTGACACCGGATCAGAAACGCCGTCTGCATCGATTGGCCTTTCAGACCCAGCACCGCGTCGAGATCGAAGGCCGTGGGGTGGTGGTATCGGCCCGAGTGCTCAGGGAAGCGGTGCGGCGTGACATCGAGGCGCTCTTCAACACAGAGCGCTTCGAGGCCACGCCACTTCTTTCCGATCTGGAAAATGAACAGGTTTCGGACAATCCACCTTCGCTCGCCGATTTTCCGGAGGTCCGCCGAAGCGTGGTCAATTATGGCGTGCCTTCCTTCTCGGGCCGCTCGTCCCGCGATTTCGATCGCGACGTGTTGGCGCGTCAGATCCGCACGGTGCTCGCCACCTTCGAGCCTCGCCTGAAGGAAAGCGCAACAAAGGTTACGGTCACGCTCGGCGATAAGACCGTTGGCCTGAAGATCGAGATAGACGCCGTGCTGATCATGACGCCGACGCCCGAACGCATGCGCCTGCGCACCACGATCAATCTCGATAACGGCTTGGCGCGGACCGAAATTAGGGACGCTTGAGATGGATCGGGTCTTCGTCGAATATTACGAGGAGGAACTGACCCATATCCGTGGCCTTGCAGCGGAATTCGCCGACATGCATCCGGCGGTGGCGCGCAACCTTTCCCTCGACACGGTCCCGTGTCCGGACCCATATGTCGAGCGGCTGCTGGACGGCGTCGCCTTCCTCGCCGCGCGCACCCGGCTGAAGGTCGACGCCGAGCGCTCGCGATTTTCACGCAGTGTGCTCGATGTTCTCTATCCGGATCTGGTCACGCCGGCGCCGGCAACGGCGATGGTGGTGCTGAAACCCGGCCAGCAGGTCCAGACCATGCTCGCCGGCCACGTCGTCAAGCGCAACACGCGGCTGGTCTCCAGCCTGCAGCCCGGCCTGTCGACACGCTGTACTTTCTCCACCGCGCAAGAAATGACCCTGTGGCCGATAGCGATCACTTCGGTCAGCTATTTTCAGGATCGCAGTGCGATGGCGATGGCCGGCATAGGGCCGATCGGCGGCGTCGGCGGCGAGGCGGCGCTCCGCATCACGCTGGCCCGAACCGGAAAAGGCAAGCTCGACGAACTGGCGCTCGACCGACTCGACCTCTATTTTGCCGGGCGCACCAAGGCGCCGCTGCTGTTCGACGCGATTTTCGGCGCCTGCACGGCCGCCGGCGCACGACCGGAAGGGAAGACCAACCCGTTGTCGGCCTTGCCGGTACCCGCAATGGTCGGCATCAGCGACGACGAAGCCTTGATGCCGCGCACGCGCCCGACATTCGAAGGGTACCGCCTGCTGCGCGAATACTTCATGATGCCCGAGCGCTTTCACTATGCGCGGGTTTCGGGGCTGCAGCCCGTCGTGCGCAAATGCGCGGCCGGGCTCGAGATCATCTTCCTGTTCAGACGCGCGGTGCCTGAGCTGGCCGATCTGACGCCGGCGGACTTCGAACTTTTCGCGACGCCGATCATCAATCTGTTCGAACGCGAGTGCAATGTCGTCGAAGTCGATGAGCGCAAGACGCGGCAGGTGTTGCATGCGGACCGGACGCGGGCGCGCGACTTCGAAATCTATCGGGTCATCCGCGTCGAGGACGCCGACACGGAAGGCAATGACGCCGAAATCCCCGAACTCTTCAGCCTGGGTCAGAACCGCGGTAGTGGCTGGGTCTATTCAACCGAGCGGCGCCCTCGCCGCGCGACGGAAGAGGAGCGCCGCGACGGCCTGACCCGCACGTCCTACACCGGGGATGACGTTTTCCTGGCCGTATCCCGGCCGCTCGCAAGCCCGGCGACCCGGCCGCTGAAGCGTCTCGACGTCATGGCCCTTTGCACCAATCGTGATCTGCCGATCCTCGATGACAATCCGACCTTGACGCTAGAGGCCGGCGACCCGGTCGAAACCGTAAGGCTTCTTGGCGCGCTGCGTCCGCCGCAGCCAGCTATCCCTGCGGCACTGCCGGCTGGGGCCGACGGTGAATCGCGGGCTGACGATCTCGCCTGGCGGCTGGTGGCGCAGCTCGCGCTCAACTTTCTCAGTCTTGCCAAGGAAGGCCGCGGCATCGACCCCCTGCATGCGCTGCTCGACCTCTATGCCGATCGCGGCGATCCGAGCCTTGCCCGCAATGTGCATTCGATCGTGCGTATCGACTCGCAGCCGGTCATCGAACGTCTGCAAATCGATGGGCCGATGTGCTTCGGACGCGGTACCGAAGTGACGTTGCATGTTGATCAATCGGTCCTGGCCGGCCAAAGTACCTTGCTGCTTTCGGCCTTGCTGGCGCGGCTGTTTGCCCGTCACGCCGGGATAAACGGCTTCGTGCGAACCCGCACGCGGCTGCTGCAGAAGCAGGAGGATGTGCTATGGCCGATGACGCCCGGCAATCGCTACCTGATCTAGACAAGCCCGGCCCGAACAGGGCCGAAGGTTTGTCCGAGACGTTCGACTTTTTCGAACTGCTGCGCCGTCTCGAACAACGGAGCGGTCTGTTCGGCCATTCCGGCCGCCCCGACCGTGAGCCGGCACGGCTCGGCCAGCATGTGCGCCTCGCCTTTTCCGCACGGGACCTGGTTCAATTCCGCGAAGCCAGCGACGGGACGCCGGCCCGGGTCACGGTTGCAAATCTCGGTCTGTTGGGACCCGAGGGTCCAATGCCGCTGCATCTGACGCGCTGGGTGCTCGACCGGCTGTCGCAACGCTGGTTCGCCGGCGCCGACGCACAGCTGACCAGCGACACGACGTTCGTGGACTTCGTCAACATTCTGCAGCACCGTATGATCGCCCTCTACTATCGGGCGTGGGCGGATGCGCATCCGGCCGTACAGGTCGAACGCGCGGTCGGCGGGCGCGTTCGCGCCATGCTTGAAGCCATGGCCGGGATCGGACTTCCCGGCACCCAGGACCCCGATCTCGATACGGTGAAGCTTCGCCAGGCGGCTTCGCTCGCCAATCAGGTCGACGGCCCGGAACGGCTGACGCTGTTCCTGGCGGAAGCGTTCAAGGTGCCGGTACAGATCAAGGAATTCATCGCCGCCTGGATAACAGTACCAACCGGCCTCCAGACCCGTCTTGCAAAGGCCTTTGCAGGGCTCGGCAAGGGGGCGACGATCGGCCCGCGCGTTTTCAGCCGCCAAAGCAGGATTGAACTTCGTGTCGGCCCGTTGGGGTACGAGGAGTTCAAGGCGTTCCTGCCTGGCGGCCAGCGGCTCAAACTGTTCAAGCAGGCCGTTCGCGACATGGTCGGGGAATCGCTCGACGTCGACCTGCGCATCGTGCTTGCGCGTGAAGCCGTACCGCCGCCCCGTGTCGGATCGGTTCAGCTCGGGCGAACCGCCTGGCTTGCGCGACCCGCTGAAAGGGGCGATGCTGACGACATGCGGCTGCGGACAATCGTCGGATGGCGGCCGGAAATGACGGGGGTCGCGGCATGAGTCTGCTGCTGACACTGGAGCAAGGGCCACGCACCCAGGCGGTACGGCAGACCCGGCTGGACGAGGGTGAGCTGGTGATCGGCCGCAGCGCGGACGCGGGTTGGCAGATCAACGATCCCGACATGTTCGTTTCGCGAGCGCATTGCAAGATCTCTGGCGGGCGAGATGGATATTTCGTCACCGACACGTCGAGCAGCGGATTGTTCATAAACGACTCCGACAGCCCGCTTGGTGCCGGTAAGTCGACACGCCTTCAAAGCGGCATGCGGCTGAGACTGGGCGACTACATCGTCCATGTCGACCTGCAAACGCCAGCCACTCAAGCACCCGCAGCCGGCCAGCCGGTTCCTGAACGCGCGCCGCCGGCGTCCCGGGCGCCGGTGAGCATCGGCCGCGATGACTTCTTTTCCGCCAAGGTCGAGGAAGAGCCGCGACTGCCACGTCCGGCCGATCTGCCGAACCCGTTCGAGCAGCCGGTTCCGGGCGCATTCGAACGTGCCAACTCCGACCAGCGCAACTCGCCCGGTTTCGATGACCCGTTCAGCCTCGATCCGGTTTCAACGCCCGTGTCGAAAAATCCCGCCCCTTATCGCGAACCGGGCGGCGCGACGAGCCAGGCGGACCCATTCAGCCTCGACCCGGTGCCGTCCTCAAGCCGCGGAGCCGAAGCCGCTCCTGGAAAGCCGTCCGATTTCAATGATGATTTTGGTTTCGGACCAGCCGCGGCGCCCAGTTCGGCGAACGGCGCCAGTTCGACCGGACAGCGCGAGCGCATCGCCAAACGATCCCAATCCGGCAATCCCTGGGATTTGCCGGTGCAGCCGGCGGATGCCCCTCCTCCACCACGTGTGGGCGCTGCTTCCAAAGCCGCCCGCCCGCCAGCAGCGGCGCAGCCGGAGGAAATGGCGCTTCGCGCCGCGTTCCTGCACGGCATGGGTGTCGAGGAAGCCGATTTTCCCGGACGCGACAGCATCGCGGAAATGGAGAAGTTTGGTCGCGAATACCGGCTGATGATGGAAGGCCTGATGCAGCTTCTGCGCAAGCGGGCCGAGGAAAAGGGAAACGCGCGCGTCGCCCAGACCATGGTCGGGGCCTCCGAAGTCAATCCGCTCAAGTTCCTGCCGACGGTCGATGACGCCATCGTGACGCTCATCGCTGAGCGCAGCCCCGGATTTCTCGCCGGCGAAGCGGCAATCGCCGATGCGGTTCGCGATCTCGCGCAACATCACGTGCGCGCCTGGCGAGGCATACAGGCCGCCTTGCGGCGGATGATCGACCGTTTTGACCCGGCAGCGATCGAGGAAGAGCTGAAATCGAATTCCGCGATCGGCACCCTGCTCTCGGGCGGGCGGGGCGCCAAGCTGTGGGAGCTTTACCAGAAACGCCATCGTGAAATCGCAGAGAGCGCGGAAAAAAGCTTCCTTGGCGAAATCGGCGCTGATTTTCGAGATGCATATGAGGAGGAGTGAGACATGATCGATCGACGTGAATTTGTCGTTGCCCTTGGCGCGACAGGGCTGCTTGCGGCTTGCCAGAGTGGTCCGCCAAAACCATCGGTGATCACCGTCAACATGACCGGCGGCGCCGGCATGAACCCGGGGCCAGGTGGCGGCGACCGGCCGGTGACGGTTCTCGTGATGCGGCTGAAAAGCACCGGCAAATTCAATTCCGCCGACTATTTCGCGCTGCAGGGGGATGCCGGCACGGCGCTGGCAGGCGATCTCATCGGATCCGATCAGATTTCCGTCGGGCCGGGAAAATCCGCATCCAAAACCATCACCGTCGAGCCGGACGCGACGGCGCTGGGCTTCGTTGCACTGATCCGCGAGCCTGGCGGCAGGAACTGGCGGACAACCAAGTCGGTATCGCCTGGATCAAAATTCACGATCAATGTCACGCTTGGCAGCGGCGGCATTTCCGCCTAGCGGCCAGGGCAAGGGGAGCTCTATGCAGAGAGTAGCGGCATGAGCGATGCAAACAGGGTGCTATGGTCCGAAGGGCTTTTCCTGCGGACCCAGCATTTCCAGCAGCAGGATCGCTTCTTCGAGGCGACGGTGCGCGGCGCGTTGCAGGCCGGGCAATTGCATACGTTCGGCTTTCAACAGCTGACGCTGGACCAGGCATCGCTGGAGGCCGGCCAGATTTCGATTCTGTCCGCACGGGGCATCTTTCCGGATGGGACACCTTTTTCCATTCCAGACATGATGGACGCACCGCGCCCCCTGCAGGTCACCCCGGACACGGGCGCCGGGCCGGTGCTGGTCGCCTTGCCGTTGGAGCCTCCCGGCGGTGTCGGCTTCGATCCTGCGCATGCCGCCCCCTCGGGAGCGCGATATCATGGACGGATCGTTTCGGTGCGTGACGCTGTCCAGGGCGGATCAGATCCTGAAGAAATCGAAATCGCCCGTCCGCAAGCGTTGCTGCTGGCGCCCGGCAAGTCGGTCGGTGGCTATACAGCCTTGCCTATAGCTGACCTCAAGGGGGTTCGAGCTGACGGTGGCGTCTCCCTGGACGAGACCTTCCTGCCACCGACATTGGTTACCGGCGCGGTCGCCTGGTATCGGCAATTGCTTCTGGAGGTCGTGACAGGCCTCGATCAGATCGCCGAGGCGCATGGCAAGATGGTCATGGGTGGGCCTGGGCGCAGCGTCGAAGATCTGCTGATGCTCAATCTCGCCAATGCGGCGCGTCCGCGGCTGGCCCACATGCTGGCGCAGGATGTCTTCCATCCGGCCGAGCTTTACCTGGAGCTTGCCGGGCTCGCCGGTTCGATGGCGACATACGGATCGAGCGCACGGCGGTTGGGCGAATTGCCCGCCTACGATCACATGGCGCCAGGTCCCGCCTATTCGGCGCTGGCGGATGCGCTACGCTCGCTCATCCTCAGCCTGCGTTACATCGAGCCGAAATCGCGTGCACTGCCGGTCATGCGGCATTCGACCAATGTCTGGAAAATCCGCATCGACAATCCGAAGCTGCTGGTGGCCAGCCGGATCGTCATCCGGGTTGGTTCGGAGCTGTCGGAGGACGCGCTGCGCAAGATATTCGTCAATCAGGCGACCGTCGGGTCGGCCGACCAGTTCGAGGGCCTGTGGAAATCGCGTTTGCCCGGTATTCCGCTGAAACCGCTTCATTCCCAGCCGCGCGAGATTCCCTACGACGGCGATCGCTTATGCCTCGAACTGGACCAGAAAAGTGAGCACTGGGCGTCGCTGCTCGATGCTCCCGGCTTCGTCATCGGCGTTTCGGGCGTGTTGCCAAGCGAGCCGCAGGTGGACTGTTACTCGGTGAACAGGTGAGTCATGAGCCGCGATGATCCGTTCGGACTGTCGGAGGATCGCGAACGCACTCGCATTCGATTGACCGGCGCGCCGATGCCGCGGCCGATGGCGCCACTCTTGCCCGGCGCCGTGGTGAAACGGTCCCGCACCCATCCGAACGCACTCGTCAACGCATTCGCGCCCCTGCTCGAATTCGCTCCCGAGCTTGAGAGTGCGCTGCCGCCGGACAATCCGGAAGCTTTGCGCACGCGATTGCTCGAAGAACTGGTTCGGGCACGCGACACGGCAATGTCGGGAGGGTCCTCAATGGAGCGGGCGGACCAGGCGGCCTGGGTCGTGGCTGCCTTGCTCGACGACCTGGCTCTGAACACGCCATGGGGCGGCGCCAGCGCTTGGCCGCGGCAGCCGCTCGTGGTCATGCTGCGGGGCGATGTCGATGCCGGCACGCAGTTCTTCACGCGTCTCGACGAACTTGAGCGCCATCCGAACCGGGATCGCGAATTGCTGGAGCTGCAGTATGACTGCATGGCGCTCGGCTTCCGCGGCAAATATCGCGTACCAGGCCGGTCGGGCGACCGCTCGCTCAATGCCGTTCGCGTGGCGGCGGCACGCTTCCTGCGCGATGCCGACGCCGAAGGCGCTCCACTGTCGCCAAACTGGAAAGGCGTGATCGCATCCGACGAGCCGCAGCGCTTCATCGTTCCGATCTGGGTTATGGCGCTCGGCGCGGCGGTTGTCGCCACGGCAATCCATGTCGGGCTCTCGATGGGACTGAGCAGCCAGGCGGTCGAGCTTTCCGCACTTGTTCGCGCGCTGCCGCCGCCCGCGCGCGGCGACATCACCCGCACGTCGCCCAAGGTCGATGCTCCGCCGCCAGAGAAGGTGGATTTTTCGCTGTTGCCGGAATTTCAGGCTGGGGCGCCCGCCGATCTCAAATCTGCCCTCAGCGGCACCGAGAGCGTTTCGCTGGCCAAGCTGATCATTCAGGCCTCCAACCCCGAACTGTTCCAGTCGTCGCGGCCGCAACTGACCGAAGGCTTCGAGCCCCTGATCGGGTCGATCGCCAAGGTGATCCTCGCCAATCAGGAGCTTATCGGAAACATCACCGTGGTCGGTCATACCGACAGCGTTCCCCTGCAAAAGACCAATCCGCTGTCGACCAACCAGCGGCTGTCCGAGGCTCGCGCCCAGACGATCGCCGATATGCTGGTCCAGGACGGAGTGCCACGGGACCGCGTCCATTCCGAGGGCCGCGCGGCCACCGATCCAGTGGCCACCGACAGCACGCGCGAGGGGCGGGCGTTGAACCGCCGCGTCGAGGTGCTCGTCGAAAAGAGGTTGTGAGATGTTCATCCTGCGCTTCCTCTGGGCGGTCCTGACATCGCGCTGGCTGTGGACGCTGATCGGCCTCACGCTGCTTTCACTGGTCATCTGGGTGTTCGGTCCGATCGTCAGGGTCGGTCCCTACCAACCGTTCGCCTCTGACAACGTGCGGATCGTCATCATCGCGCTGCTGGTCATCTTCTGGCTGATCTGGCTGATCGTCGCCCAGCGCCGGGCGATCCGCGCCAACCGCATGTTCGTCGCCGAGATCGCCGCGCCCGTGGTGGAAAAGCCGCTCAGCCCCGGCGAAGAGAATGTCGCCGCCGTCGGTGCCAAATTCGCCGATGTGATGGCCGAACTGAAGCGCCGCAAGCTGGGCGGACGAAAGTTTCTGCGCGAAATGCCATGGTATGTGATCGTCGGGCCGCCGGCCACCGGCAAGACCACGGCCTTGCGGCAGTCCGGACTGAACTTTCCGATCGACCTCACCGACGACCTGCAGGGGGTCGGCGGCACGCGCAACTGCGACTGGTTCTTTTCCGAACACGCTGTTCTGATCGACACCGCCGGCCGCTATGTCCAGCAGGAGAGCCAACCGGATGTGGACGCTGCGGAATGGCTGGGCTTCCTCGACCTTTTGAAGAAGCACCGGGGCCGCCGCGCGCTTAACGGCGTGATCGTCGCGCTTTCGATCGACGTGCTTTCGGAGGGCGATGAAGCCATCAAGGCGCACGGCCGCAAGATCCGCCGCCGGTTGGCCGAACTCAACGACCGGCTCGAAATCCGCCTTCCAGTCTATCTGATGCTGACCAAGGCCGATCTGATCAAGGGTTTCGAGGCTTTCTTCGGCGGCCTGTCCACCGCCTCGCGCGAACAGGTGTGGGGAACGACCTTCGCGCTGGATGCCCGTGTCGATGCCAAGACCGTCGAACGGGAAATCTCGACGCTGGCGACGGAACTCGAGCGGCGGCTGGTGCCGCGCCTGGAGGATGAGGAAAAACTCGCCTCCCGTGCCGAGATCTTCAGGTTTCCCGCCCAACTGGCAAGCCTGTCCGAACCGATCCAGGTGCTGATCGAGGCGATGTTCGGCGAAAGCCGGTATGAAGAGGTCGCCTGGCTGCGCGGGCTCTATCTGACATCGGCGACGCAGGAAGGAGCGCCCATCGACCGGCTGACAGCGGCGCTGTCTTCTTCCTTCGGCCTTCCCCCCCGGCGGGCCCTGCCCGCGCAAAGGGTCGAGAAACGCAGCTTCTTCCTGAAAAACCTGCTCACCGAAGTCATCTTCAAGGAAGCGGGCCTCGGTACGTTCGACCCGCTGGCGCAACGCCGCCGCGCCTGGATCTGGCGGGGTGCGGCGGCTGGATGTGCGGCAGCGGCCCTGTTGGCTGGTGCGGTGTTCACCTGGTCCTATTACGACAACCGCAATGCCATCTCGGCCCAGGCGGGCCAGTTCGAAGCGCTGCAAACGCCGCTGACCTCCGCCGCCGCAACCCCGGCATCGGTGGAGCAGCCCGCCATGGACGGCGCGCTCGATGCGATGGACGCGGTTGCGAATGCCCGGACGGCACCGCCGGGCGCCGCCCAGGACCTGCTGGGGCCATCGGCCTCGGCGGAACTGACGCGGGCACAGACCGACAGCTACGACCACGCCCTGCGCAACATCCTCGAGCCACGCATGGTCGCACTGCTCGAGGCAACTATGTGGCGGCAGATCCGCGACCCGGATTTTATGCTGGGCGCACTGAAGACCTATCGCATGATGACGGGTCTCTCGCAGATGGATGCCGATTTCGCCCAGAACTGGTGGGTGAACAGCCTGCCCGAATTCGCCGCCGCGGCACCATTTCCGACCGCCGATGCCGAACAGCATCAGCTTGCCGCCATCCGCCGGATGACGGTCGACGAAAGCTATGTAGCGCCCGACCAGGCCCTGGTTGCCGAAGCGCTGAAAACGGTGTGCACCATCTCGCTGCCGGCGCGGGCCTACAAGCAGTTGCTGGCCGATCCGGCAGTGGCCGGGCTCAAGGAGTGGATCCCGGCGAATTTCGCCGGGCCCAACGGTGGCAAAGTGTTCGCGCGTCGCTCCGCCAAGACGCTTCGCGTCGGCGTTTCGGGGGCGTTCACCTACGCCGGTTTCCATGATGCCGTTCTCGACCGGGTCGAGGATGTGGCAGCGCAGGCGGCCCTGGATCGGGCAGTCTTCGCTGGCGGCTGCTCCGAGAACTCCGAAACCTCCGTATCGGCACTGTCGGAGGATATCCTGAAGCTCTATTACGACGACTATATCGCGCAGTGGGACAGCTTCCTGCGCGATATGAGGCTGGCGCCGTTGACCGATCTCAATGTCGCCAGTGAGAATCTGAAGGATCTCTCCAGCGCCGATTCAGCATTGAAACGCCTGCTCACCGCAGTCGTTCAGGAGACCGACCTCACCCGGTCCGATGAAGCGCCGGCCGACGACAAGGCTGCGGCCAAGGGCGGCTCGAAACTGCTTGGCAAACTCGGCAAGCTTGGCAAGATCGTGAAAACGGGAGCAAAGCTGCTTCCACGTGCGGGCTCAGCCGACGAAGTAGATCTTACCGGCAATCTGGTGGCCGAGCACTTCAAGCCACTTAAGGGTGCAATCGCCGAGGTCGACGGCCAGCCGCCGGCACTCGACGCCGCAGTGGTGGCTCTGACGGCGCTTTCCAACGTGCTGCAGACGGTCACGGCCAATCCCGACCCCCAGGACGCCATCAAGAAGCAGGGCGGCCTCGCCGAGCTGACGGGGGCGGTCGCCAGGCAAGCGCAGATCCTGCCCGATCCGATCGACGACTGGCTCGGCGGTGTCGCCGGCGACACCAGCGGGTTGACACAAAAGGCGGTCACCTCGGAACTGAACGCCATCTGGCGCGCCGACATCCTGCCCTTCTGCCAGGCGGCGCTGACCGACCGCTACCCCTTCAGCCCCGATAGTGCGGTGGACGTCAACGTCCGTGATTTCGCCCGCCTGTTCGGACCGGCCGGGCTGATCGACGGTTTCATCAACGACCACCTGATCAACTATGTCGACATGACCAGCCAACCATGGAAATGGCGCGCCGATTTCGGCCTCGATGCTTCGGCGCTGGCGGCGTTCGAGCAGGCCAGGCATATCCGCGACGATCTCTTTCCCGGTGGCACCGGGCCGGTGATGAGCTTCACGCTCGAACCGAAGGATCTATCTCCCAACGTCACGCGCGTCACGCTCAATCTCGATGGCCAGAGCCTCGTCTACTACAACAACGCGACGCGGCCGCAACCGATGACCTGGCCCGGCAAGGACGGAACCGGGGTCATCTCACTCGCCTTCCAGCCGATCGACGGATCGCCCGAAATCCTCCTCAACGAGACCGGCAGCTGGGCATGGCTGAGGATGCTGCGCAGCGGCCGTTTCGCCGGCACTTCGCTGACTGATGTCTACAGCCTACGCCTGGGCACGAAGGGAATGTGGGCCGATTTCGAGCTCAAGGCGGCAAGCGTCGAAAACCCCTACAACCTGCAAATGTTCAAGAAATTCTCATGTCCACCGCAGATATGATCCTGCCTGGCTTTTACGGAAAAATGCCCGCTACCGGCGATTTCGTGACGCGGCGGCTGTCGGGCGACTTTGTGCGCCTCTGGGACCGCTGGCTGGCGCAGCATCTGGTCCCGCTGTTTGGCTCGGAATTTTGGCCAAGCACAACCGCGTTGCGCTTCCTGGCTGGCCCGGCTTCCTTCGGCGCGTCGGCAGGCATCATTTTGCAGAGTGCCGACAGAGTTGGCAGACAATTCCCTTTAACCGTCGTCGCGCAGCTGGCCGAAGCTCCCGTTCAGTTGACTGAGGTCGAGGCGTGGTTTGCAAGCATCGAAGAAGCGGCCATCGCCGCCCAACATGGCGAGCTAACGCCCGACGAACTGGATGCCGCACTGGCCGCTTTGCCAGTGCCGACTGTCGAGCTAGGCGAAGAGATCATCAGTGATCTGGTGATGTGGACCGCCCGTTCGGACCTTTTCGACATCGATCCGCAATCGCCGCAAGCGACGCTGGAACACATTTTTGCAGCCAGTTGGGAGACCAGCTGATGCAGATATTGCCGAGACGGTTGAAGGCCCGCTGTTTCACCACTGCGTAAGGATGCGTGGTTTCAAATGTGGATACTGTCCAACCAGACGCCATTTGCCGCCCAGGAAAGCTGGACGCGTGACGAGCGCGGACATGAGGTCTGGCTGATCGCGATCAAGGCGTCGTTCGAGATCGATCCCGATGGCAAACAGCGGCTGTTGAAGGAGCAGACGCCGGTCAATCTGGCGCCCGTCTATGGCGCGGATCCAAATGAGCTTCTCGACGACACGGACCTCAATCTGGAGAAGAAGCACACCGACATCCTGGTCGAAGGGCACGTCTATGCGCCCGGTGGGCGCCCGAGCATCGAGAGTGCCGCCCGCATAAAAATCGGTGACATCGACAAGACGGTGAAAGTAATCGGCGATCGAGTTTTCATGCCGGGCCCGATTTCAGTGCGGATGAGCAGCCCTGAACCTTTCACGAAAATCCCAATCAGCTGGCGGCGAACCTACGGCGGGACGGACATGGAGGCATCGAAGCCGGATTGGGATCAGCGTAATCCGGTCGGCAGAGGGTTCGCTGTCGACCCGCAAAGACTTGTGGGCAAGACCGGTCCGAACTTCGAATATACCGATGCACCCTATCGTGATCACAAGAGCGGCAGGCCAGCCGGATTCGGACCCATTGCGCGCCACTGGCAGCCCCGCATCAAATATGCCGGCACTTATGGTGACGTATGGAAGAAGACGCGGGACCCTCTCCTGCCGGCGGACTTCAGCCGCACCTATTACCAGTGCGCCCCGGAGGATCAGCAGACGAAGGCGCCGCTGATCGGCTATGAAGATGTGCGTCTGGGCAACTTCACAGCCGATGGCTTTTGGCAATTCCTGGTGCCGCGCATCACCTTCAACATCACAACCGAGTTCTACAACCGGCCCGATCGGAGGCACGACGAGACCACCATCCACACGCTGCGCATCAAGCCCGATCTCAGGCAGTTTTCGATTACGTGGATGTCGACATTGCCGGTGCCGTACGACGAGGAGCGGCTGAAAAACACGAACGTCGAGATAAGACCGCGCGTTGGCGTGTCGCCGACAGTTGCAGCGACGGGCGTCTGGCTCGAGGACGACGAATAATGGCGGGCAGCGACACCATCGTCGTGATCGGTGTCGGCGCGCGCACCCCACTTGGCTTCGATGCGGCTTCGAGTGCAGCAGCGGTGCGCGCAGGTCTGTCCGGCATCCAGGATCACCCTTACATGATCGACCGGTTCGGCGAGCGGATGAAGGTCACACGTGATGTCGGTGTAGACGCTGGCTTGACTGGGCCCGATCGTGCCGTCGAGATCGCGGTTTCGCCGGCCCTCGAAGCGTTGCGGCCATTGCTCACGGCTGCCCCAACAACCAAGGTTACGCTGGTCCTCTCAACGGGAGAAGCGAGGCCGGGGCAGTTGGAAGGCTTTGGCGCGCAGGTCGATTCGGGACTGCGGAAACGGCTAGGGCAGTACATCATCTTGGAAGGCGGCGGCTCGACGGCGGGCGGCCACGCTGGCGGCCTGCTGGCAATCTACCATGCCTGCAAGTTGCTCAGGGAAGGCCGCTCCGCGGCGTGCCTTGCCGGCGGAGTCGACACCTATCTGGAACCTGAAACTCTTGAATGGCTTGATGAGAATGAGCAGCTCCATTCCGAAGGCAATATTTACGGTTTCTGCCCGGGCGAGGCTGCCGGTTTCTGTCTGCTAGCAACGATGCGCACGGCGCGAAGCTTGGGGCTTCAGCCTCTGCTCGAGATCGTTGGAACGTCGACCTCCAGCGAAGAAAACCTGATCAAAACCGAAACGGTCGTGCTGGGGGAAGGCTTGGGCGCTGCCTTCTGCGATTTGTTCGCGACCGCGCCGATAGATCCGGTCGACCGCATCATCTGTGACATGAATGGCGAACGCTATCGCGGCAACGAGTATGGCTTTGCGGTGATCCGCAACCCTGGCCGGTTCAAGGACGCTGCCGATTTTGAGACGCCTGCGGATTGTTGGGGCGATGTCGGCGCTGCGTCGGGACCGTTGTTTGTTAGTCTTGTGGCCGAAGCGGAATTGCGCGGCTACCAGAACGGCCCGCTGTCGCTGATCTGGGCAAGTTCCGAGAGCGGCGCCCGGGCAGCGGTGCTGCTCGGCGGACCCAGGAGAGCCGCCTGATGCCTACTCATATTACGGTCAACGGCCTCGGCCTGACTTACAAGGGCTCGATCGGGCTCTCGATAGCCACAATTCCGGACGTCTGCAAGACCCCTAGCCCCGGCGGCCCGATTCCATTGCCGTATCCAAACATCGCAACGCAAAGCACATTGAAGAGTGGCACCACTACCGTCCTGGCAAAGGGCGGCAAGATGATCGCGGTCAAGGGCTCACAATATGGGATGAGCTCGGGCGATGAGCCTGGCACCGTCGGCGGGGTTAAATCAAACGTCTTCAAGAAGGCCACGGATTGGATAACCTATTCCTTCGATGTGAAGATGGACGGCAAGAACGCCTGCCGCCACACCGACAAAAAGTTTCACAATGACAAGAATACCGTGAACTTGGCGGGGGACGTAGATCCACTCATTCCTGCGCCTGACGCACGAGCGATACTCCAGAAAGCATGTTGTGAATGCGATGACGAGGTCAAGCCGGGGCCTTACGATTCATGTGCAACACTAGGTGAAAAGAAACATACCTGTTGCGAGGCAAAACTTACCACCCAGCACGGAGTCGGAGGCGAGCGTGGCTACAACAGAGATGGAACGCCATTCACCAATGGCCCGCGAGCCCGAGTGCCCGGGGAAACCTACGGCGATTTCCGCGGTCGAATTCACGGCACCTGCTGGCCTGATGCTTGTGCTTTGGACACGAACGGAAATCCATGCAAGTTTTACGATTTCAAGTTTGGTTGCGAAAAGGATGTCCCCATATGGGTCAGTAGACAGACAGGCGCAAAGGGACCGCTTGCTAGTGGCATGAGCCGTCCTGATATTGGCCCGAAGCAGAATCGCAAGTATCGCGCTCTCGCAAGTAGACTCGACATGCAGGACACTGAGCCTGAAGCCATCTCAAACAAAGACTGCTGAAACAAATATTCTTTGGGAGTATCAAGTGGAGTTTGATTTTTCAAAACTAACGCAGACGCTGATCAAACGCGGAGTTAGAGAAGAGTCCGTTCGGCCGGTCATGATGTTGTCGTTGTATAGCGAAGTATCGCTTCACAAACTCGGTCCATCCGCTGCGACGGCACTGCGCAGCTATTTCGATCTAATTCCAAACAAAACGCTGCGCTCCGCGCAGCTAGATAACGGAGACGCGGGCAAACTGTCACCCCAAAGAATTGCACGCGATCTCAGACATTTGGACAACCCGTCAAAAGATGAGGATATCATCGGGCTGCTTTACTCCTCAGCAGAGCTAGGGCCTCCCGGAGATTTCGGAATAAACTTCATCGTGGAAGATATAACTGACCCTGATTTCATCAACACGTCGAACTTGCTGCGTTTCGAGTTTCCTGTGTCGCTAGCGGGATCGCCCGAGCAGATGGTTCAAACTGCATTGCGTTTGACAGAGGGTGTACCATTTTCAGTGGGAACCTGTGGCTTCGGTTTCAGCCACTGGCACGGTGATAGATTTGCAGTCGATCAAGTTTATCGCCTCCTTCCACGGTATTTGGGCTTCGACCATTCTTCAAAGACCCCGCGCGAATGGATCAAAGGCCAAACGCCTTCGCCGAACTGGCTGACATTTGTGCATTCGGCACTTTGGGAAGAGCTTGGTGGAATGCAAGCGCTTGAGACTCACGCGCCAGATGCGAAGGTTTCCAAGCTTAAGCACGGTTTTGTGGTACAAGCTGCCAAGGCTCCACCAATTGGTGATGTAAATAGAGGTGGGACAGATCTTGGGGCACTGCCAGGCGTGGCGCGCTTTCTCAAGCCAAAGCGCACCAGGATTCCGTTCTTGAGGGGGGCACAGGTGGAGTTAGATGTATCGGCATGGCTGTCGAGGTTCGACGACCGTGACAATCAACCTTGGGACAATGAGTGAGCATGCCATTCGTAACAACATGGGGAGTTGGTACCGACGAGTGGACAATCGACGTTCAAGTCACAGTTGCATCGGAGGAAGAACTCCAGCGCCATCCACCAACCGCTATTTTGTCCCCGATTGTAGATTTGGCTAATCTTGCGGCTTGTGGAGGCTTAAGTGGAAGCAAGAACGATCCACAATTCGCAGAAGCGCAAATCCTCACTCAGAATATCGTCGCTCAGCGTGTGCAATGGGTACTGAAGGTCAGAGGTGTGGCCCTCAGTATCCTCAAGAACGTGGAAGGTGCTCTCTTATATTTCGATAGCGCGATCGCGCGCGTCCAGTCGGCGTCGATCCAGGCGCCTGCAGCGTATTTGTCTGCGAAGGACCAATTGCCGCAAAGATTCTTTGTGCCTCCGCCGTTTCAATTTGTCGACGACCGTCAAGAATTCCGCAGCCTCGTGGTGGAGATAGCGTTTGAACAAACTCCTCGGGAGCTTATGGATCGCGTCGAAATGGAGGCGTTTGGTATCTGGATATGCGCCGCAAGCGCAGGCTGCTTCTGTGACAATTACTTCCCGCCTCAGATTTGCAAGGTCTACCTTGGTGACCATCGGTACAGCCGTGACAGTCTTATTCTTGGACTAGATGAGATGATCCTTCCTGAGCCAGTCGCTATTGACAGCTTGATAAATACGCTGACGTGGTCACATTACAAAATTACAAAGATCTCAAGCGTAGAGCTTTATGACTAGCATTTTTTATCACTGCAGTCCCTATGCCCCCACTCTCTCACCTTGTCTGCCACCGGAACTCTCGCGCCGAAATCGCCAAAATGATCCTCGAAAGCTTGGCCGAGTTCGGTCGGGTCGAGAGTGAAGAGATTCGCCTCGCGCGCCTCGGGGAAAGTCTCCAGCAGCGCGCCGCCGGCCGCAACTGCAAGCGCTGGGTTGCGCATCTGGTGGATCAGCCAATGCAGGATCGTACGGTCTCCCAGCATGCCGGAACCGCGCACTGCAAGTGCCGCAGTTTCAGGGGCCTTCAGCAAGCCGCCCATCCAGGCGCGGACGTCCTTGTCCGGTCCGATCTTGACGATCGCGCGTAAGGCGGTCAGCGCTTCCGGACCGCCTGACGCCACGACCCTCTTGAGTTCGGCCATTGCGAGGTCGCCCGAGCCGAGTTCCGTCAGCGCCCATGCGGCCCAGGTGCGCGGCTGTTCGTGCTCGTCCTCCAGCCTGCCGACAATGTCTCGCACAAGGTCGGTCCGCTTCAGTTTGCCGGCGAGGTGCAAGCTGTGGGAGCGCACACGCGGATCGGGATCGTGGACCAGTCGCGCTAGCATTTGCTTAGGGTCGACGCCATGTCCAGCGCAAGCAGCAACGCTCAGATAGCGCTTGAAGGCATCAGGCGCACCGATCCAGTCGCGCACTAGCGGCCGAATCGTTTCCGGCGAATGCCACGCCAGTGCGCCCACCGAGCCTCGCACATTGTCGTTGGAAACTTTTCCGAACTCGACAGCCTGGGAGATGCGTTCCTTGTCCGCTTGCTCGATCGCCATCCAAGTGAAGAGGAAGAGTTCACCTTTTTCCGGGAAATCCTCATAAGCCGCGACGATGAACGGCCAAGCGGCCGGTCCAGCGATACGCAGACCATCCAGGTTGGCTTCCAAGCGCCGGTCGATGCCGGCGACGACATGAAGGTCCGGCGGATCATCCTCCATAAGCGTGTCGCGTTGCGCCCAGAAGAACGCGGCCTGCTCGGCGTGCTGTCTGACGACATCCGGTACTATTCGCCGCAGCTCCGGCGCGCCTTCTGGTTTCGGTTTCCCGGTTGCTACCAACATCAGTTGAGGTCGATCGAGCCGCCGCGGATGCGATTGGCGGCGCTCGCCTGGCTGGTGACATAGGTGCCGCGAATGGTGATGCGGCCATCTTTTTCCATGAGGATCGTCGCCTTGCCGCACCGCAGTTCGATGCGCTCTTCGCCGATGATGCGAACGCGCTCGCCGTCGCGCACGATTTGCGGCGCGGCGGTCTTGCGCGCCGGCTCGACTATGCGGCCGACGATAAGCGGCTTGGCGGGATCGCCCTCCTGAAACAGCAAAGCCACCTCGGAGCCGACCATATCGGACGTCAGTCCGGTCAAACTGCGCGCGGGCAAGGCTGTCTCTTCGGGGTTGCCGGGGAATACCACCAGCGGCAACGAGGCGTCATCGAAACCGAGAAAGATACCGATCACCACACCGTCAATGCGTTCGCGAACGTCACTCATCGCTGCCCCTTAATTCTCCGCAATCTTCGAGCCCTTCATCGTGATGTCGCTCGACGCCTTGATGCTGATCTTGCCTGACCCCTTGACCGAAATGTCCTTGCCCTCGATCGCGATCGTGCCGTCTTTCTTCATCATGATCTTGGCCGAGCCCGTTGTGATAAGGATTTCATCACCGGCATCGATGACCAGCTTCTTGCCTATTTTGATCGTGCCATTGCCGGTGACCGAAATGGCACTGTCTTTGCCGACGGAAAGCGAATGCGCGCCGGCCACGGATGTCGAATCGTCCTTGCCCACCGAAGCGGTGCGTCCGCCGCCGACTGTCGAGCCTTGATCCTTCGCGATGCTCTCGGTGTGGCCGCCGCCTATGGACACGCTCTGGTCGGAAGCGATCTGCCAGCTGTCGCTCGCTCCTATGCTGTGGTCCTGCGCCGCCCCAACCGTTACAGACCGGGTCGCGCCGATCGTATTGGCCTGCGGGCCACCCACGGTTCGGGTTTCGGATGCTCCGACCGAATCGACACGCGCTGCGCCAACGCTCACCGTCTGGACGATCGCCACAGTCTGGGTATGATTGGCGCCAATCGTTTCAGTCGAATTCGAACCGATGCTGATCGTCTCGTTCGACCCCACCGTCAGCGAGCGATTGGCGCCCACCGTCTCGGTGTCGTTCGAGCCGATATTTGTCGTCTGGTCGACGCCGACTTTGACCATCTTGTTGTTACCGACGTCCTCGTCCAGGTTGTGGCCGACGGAGTGCTTGGTGTCGTGATCTATGCGGTCGGACTGATCGTGCTGGACCAGCTTGGTGCGGTCGTGCTTGATCAGAAGGTGGTGGTCCTTCTGCGCCTGGAAATTGACCAGTTCGGAACCGGCCTTGTCCTCGAACATCAGCTCGTTGTAGCCGCCGCCGCCTTTGGAGGAGTCCGACTTCCAGCCGGATTGCGTGGCGCTACCGGGCAGGCCGTAAGGCGGCATCTGCGAGGCGTTATAGATCCTGCCGGTGATGATCGGCAGGTCCGGATCGCCTTCAATGAAATCGACGATCACCTCCTGGCCGATGCGCGGGATCTGGATGAAACCCCAGCCGCTGCCGGCCCAGGTCTGCGAGACCCGCACGAAGCAGGAGCTGTTCTGGTCCTTCTTGCCCAGACGGTCCCAATGAAATTGCACCTTCACCCGCGCGTATTTGTCGGTGAATATTTCCTCGCCGGATGGACCGACCACCGTCGCCGTCTGGGGGCCGCGCATGATCGGCCGTGGCGTGATCCGAGGTGGACGATAGGCTAAGGCGGTCGGCGCCAGGCCGAGGATCACCTTGAAGTTCTCGCTGTCGACTTCGGCATGGGCTCTGTAGCCCGGATCGAACAGCCGGTATTCGGCGCTGACCACCAGATACTCCTGGTTCTGATCCTCGCGCGGAAAGCTATCCAGCTTGAACGTGCAGCCCGAATAGAGGCCGCGCACGGTGCCGACAGCGGCGATGCGCTGGTGCACAGCCTGAATTTCCTCGCGCCGGATCGCGGCCAGGCGGTCGCCCCGGCCCGTTTCGAGATGTGCGCCGGGCTGGCGGTAGTTCTCGCCCGCTGCCTCCTTGTGGCTGAACGGCTGGGCCGACTTGGCCATGAGGTCGGCGCCCGGCTTCGTGAAATCATAGTCGGTGTGGGCATAGGCGCCTGGGCGCACCGAACTGCCCGGTATCCATTCGGTGATGTATTCGACATCGCGCCGCGAACCCTGACCTTCAAAATTATAGAGCACTTTCTCGTAGCCTGGCGCAGGCTTCAGCTTGCTCATTGCATCGGCCAGGACAAGCGTGTGCTTGCCGTCATCGTGCTCGAAGAAATACAGGATGCCTTCATGCTCCAGCAGCCGCTGCACGAAATCCAGATCGGTTTCGTCGTACTGCACGCAATATTCGCGCGGGGGATAGGACCCGTGCAGGCGCAAATCGAATTCCGCGATACCGTATTTCTTGAAGATGTCCTTGACGATGTCGACGACGCTCTTGTTCTGGAAAATACGGCAATCGGTGGTGTTGCCGAGAAACCAAAACCACGGCCTCATGACCGCCTCATAGTAGGCCAGCCGATCTTCCAGCCGGCTGAGCCGGAACTCGGAGACGATGCCGCTGAACCAGCGTTTCGGATCGGATTCACCTTCAATCGAGAGCGGCCCACCCAGCATCTTCAACGGATCGATGTCGGAGTCGGTGCTCACGAACCCGACCGTGTAGGCAAAACAACGGCTGATCTCATCGCGTCCGACAAGATGCGTGAAGGTCAACAGCTCGGAGCCAACCGGTGTCCGGACAACGGTGGCACGTTCATTCGGCATGGGTCGAGCCCCCTCCTGGACGCGGCCGCCAATGTGATGGATTTGAAGTTCCCGCTATATTAACGGCATCACGTTCAGGAACTTCTTAAATCCGCCACGCCAGGCCATGTTGAGCCTACCACATGTTTTCCCGCTGGCCAAAGAGGACATGGGGCGACAGAAACCTAAAGCGTATCGCGTTTGATCGGATTCATGCGCCGCGCTTTAGGGATCTTTGTTTCATGCATGTCGTTCTCCCAAACCGAGGTCACTTTTGGGCGACATGCATTAACCAGCCGATTCATCGGCTTGAAACGCTGCTGTCCTGTTTTACCTGCAAGCTGCTAGAATGGTGGAGTATCGATCAACGATCGACGGCGATCTTGGATGTACATCAGTCTGCAAATCAGCAATGTCGACGCCTTGCCCGCTGGTACCTCGACCAGCTACGCGGCGCGTGACCGCAGCTTCGAAATCGGACGCGATGGTTGTGACTGGACCTTGTCGGACCCCGACAAGTTCATCTCGGGCCGGCACTGCGAGGTTCGATACGAGGCCGGCGCGTTCTGGCTGCACGATATCTCGCGCAACGGCACCTTCATCAATGGATCGAGCCAACGCATGACCAACCCCCATCGGCTGGGCGATGGCGACCGGATGCTGATCGGCCGCTATGTCGTCTTGGTGTCGATCGACGAGGAGCGCGCCACGGCAGGCTACCCCAGCCACGGTCCGACGCAGCGAGACATGCCGGTCGCGACAAGCCGGTCGCTGGAATTCGGCGAGGGGCCTTTCTTCGATGCCGCGCAGCAACGGTCCGGCCAACACATTCCAGCGCCGACATTCTCGTCGCCCCCCACCCCCCTGCCCTCGACCGGAAACGAGGTGCTGCGGGAGATCGCGATCGGAGCCGGCATTTCGCCGGAATTGCTTCAATTGCGCGATCCGCACGAAGTTGCCGCCGAAATCGGCGCGGTCCTGCGGGCGGTGGTCGAGGAACTGACGTTGCTGCTGAAAGCACGCGCGGCAGCGAAAATGCTGGCCAAAAGCACACAACGAACGATGATCAGCGCCGCCGACAACAATCCGCTGAAGTTCGTTCCAGGAACCGACGACATCCTCGAAATCATGTTCGCCCGTCGCAGGGCCGGCTATCTTGATGCCAGGCGCAGTATCGAAGATGCATTCCGCGATCTTAAGACGCACGAATTCGCTACCTATGCCGCCATGCAAGCCGCGCTCTCCCGGCTGCTTGACGACCTGTCGCCCGAGGCGATCGGCAGGAAACTCCCGCCTACCTCGTTTACATCAAAGAAGAGCCAAGCCTGGGACGCCTATGTCGCGACATGGCGGACCATGGAGGAGGCACATGAAAACGGCATGCTGGACATCTTCCTGGCGTATTTCAGCGAGGCCTACGCCAAAGCCGACAAGCAAAAATAGGCGATCCCAGGAAACGCTTGGCACGGCAGTCGGCGAAGAAAAGTCTCTCCGAGGCTCGGCATCCGGTTCCAATCGACAATTTCTGAGATTACGATCGCATACGACAGTTCGCCAAGCGGGTAAGACTCATTGACCTGGGGGTCTGCGGCAAATGTCATGCTACGGCGGGATCGCGTTTTCTAGCCAATCCTCCTCCGGACACCGCCAAGGCCGGCCGGGGCTGCCTTTCCTTTACCGGACCAGAAACCGTCTTGCGCCTGTCTCGCCCAATCGCAGGCACCCCGCCTGCACGGACGATCGGCGATGAGCTCGAAGGACGACCCCTTCGGCCCGGCGGGCAAGACCGTCATTCGCGCAAATCCACGGCGCACGCAAAAATCGCCGCCAGCTCCTGAGCGACCCGTCGCGGACGGAGACCAAACCTCTAGGGTCAAGGATTCAACCGTGTTCGATCCTGGTGTCGTGCGGCCGCCGGGCTGGGCATCCGGAACCGTCATCTATCAAGGTCCAGCCTTGGGTGCCGCGGCAGGCACCAGCTCTTCCGCCGCCGCGCCAAAGCCAGCCATCGAGCAGGCGATGCTGCTCGGCGCCGCCGACATCGTCAAATACTCCGCGGCAAACCCTATTCTCGCCGGGGCGGCACCTTTGCTGATGCTGCTCGGGCAGTTCAGGCTCATGCCCGTCGAAAGACAGGCGGAGCCACTGGCAGAACATGTCACCGAGGCGATTGAAAAATTCGACCGGACAGTGGAGAAGTCAGGCGTTGCCGAAGAGGATGCGCGGATTGCGAAATTCGCCCTCTGCGAAACCGTCGACGATCTCATCGGCAACCTACCCTGGCCCAGGAGTGACGACTGGGCGCAACACAGCATGCTGGGGCAGTTCTTTCACACCGAGCGCACCGGCACAGGCTTTTACGAAGCACTGAACAAGATACTGGCCAATCCCGAGACGCACTACGATCTGCTCGAACTGATGCATGCCTGCCTGTCGCTGGGTTTCGAGGGCCAGTATCGAGGCGTGAAGCGCGAAGACAACAATCTCGAGCGCGTTCGACGCGACGTCTACGAGACGCTTCGCTACTTCAGGGCGCATGCGGGTGAAGACATCTCGCCGCACTGGCAGGGCCTGGCGGCGACGATGGCACAGTCATCGGCCCGTTTGCCGCTTTGGGTCGTCGCGGCGGCGGCGGCGGCGCTGCTGGCAGCGGCGTTCTTCGCATTGCGGGTCTTCATCACCAATGAAGGCGACGCCGCCGCGGGTGAATTGCTGGCACTCAACCCATCGACGTCAGTCGCCATCGAGCGCGCCAGCGTGGCGCCGGTGGCCGAGTCGGCGAAAGTCACCCCACCCGCGGCCACCGGGCAGATCGACCGTATTCGTGCAGCGCTAGCCAAGGACGTCGAAGGCGGCGGGCTGACCATCGGCACGAAGGGCGACTTCATCGTGGTGGAAATCAACAATCTGCTGCTGTTCCAGTCCGGCAGGGCCGAGACGAAGCCGGAATTCCAGCCCATTGCCACCGACATCGCCGCGGCTCTGGAGCACGAGCCTG
Organism: Mesorhizobium sp. M0621; assembly: GCF_040320745.1. NCBI lineage: Bacteria > Pseudomonadati > Pseudomonadota > Alphaproteobacteria > Hyphomicrobiales > Phyllobacteriaceae > Mesorhizobium > Mesorhizobium sp. M0621. The sequence continues at coordinate 34,082 of NZ_JAMYQF010000052.1, forward strand.
GACCAATCCGGATCGTCGGCCACACGGATAATGTCAAACCGCGAAAGTCGAGCGCCTTCAAATCCAACTTCGACCTTTCCGTCGCCCGGGCGAAGGCCGTGGAAGCGTTGATGGCAGCGAAATTCAGCGATCCCTCGCGACTGACTGTGGATGGCAAGGGCGAGGACGAACCGATCGCCGACAATGCGACGCCGGAAGGCCGCGCCAAGAACCGCCGTGTCGACGTGATGATCCCCAGGGAGGAAACATTGTGAGCACGGTCTGCTGGAAACACCCATGACGCGCTGGCTGCTGCGGATATTCAGCGTGACGGCGCTGGCCGGCTTCGCGGCGGCAGTGTGGTTTGCCGGGCCATTGATCCGCTTCGCCGATATCCGCCCGCTGGGACCTGCGTGGCTGCGCGCCACGATTATTGGTGTGATCGCGGCGACGCTGGTGCTTTTCTACGGGCTGCGTTTCTGGCAAGCGAGGAGGGCGCAAAAAGCACTCGAAACCGTCGTTGCGCACAATGACGACCGCGATGATGATGCGCGAGTGCTCGAAGCCCGCATGAATGAGGCCGTGGCGGCGCTCAAACGGTCCAGCGGCAAGCGCAACTTCCTCTACGAGATCCCCTGGTACGTCGTCATAGGCCCGCCGGGTGCCGGCAAGACAACGGCACTGGTCAATTCGGGTTTGAATTTTCCGCTTGCCGGTTCGGGGGACGCCCAACCGGTGGCTGGCGTTGGCGGAACACGTTCCTGCGACTGGTGGTTCACCGACCAGGCCGTGCTGATCGACACCGCAGGACGCTACACGACGCAGGACTCTAATGCCGAGAGCGACAGGAAGAGCTGGCTCGCCTTCTTGTCGCTGCTCAAGAGATACCGCACCAGACAACCGATAAACGGCGTCATCCTGGCCATCAGCCTTGCCGATCTGATGAGCTTCGACGATCCGCAGCTTGATGCCCACCTCACCGAGATACGCAGCCGGCTGAGGGAAATCCACGAGACGCTGAAAATCCAGTTTCCAGTCTATCTGCTTTTCACCAAGGCCGATCTTGTCTCCGGGTTCATGGATTACTTCGGCGGTATCGACGAGTCACGCAGGCGCAAGGTATGGGGCGCGACATTCCAGACCGCGGAGCGCGACAGGAACATGGCCGCCGGGACCACTGCCGAATTCGATACGCTGGCAAAACGACTGGCGGACGAGATGGCCGACCGCCTCCAGGAAGAGGCTGATCCGGTCACGCGCATCTCCATCTTCGGCTTTCCGGCACAGTTCGGCGCGCTGAGGAGTCGAATTACCAGTTTTGTCGCTAGCCTGTTCGATCCAACCCGCAGCCAGGTGAATGTCAGCCTGCGTGGACTGTATTTTTCGTCAGGCACGCAGGAGGGAACGCCTATCGATCAGGTGCTGGGCGCGATCGGCCGCAATTTGGGCGGCAATTCTCGCCCTCACCTTTCCGGAACTGGCAAAAGCTTCTTTTTGCATGATCTGCTGACGGACGTCATTTTTGCCGAATCCGGATGGGTTTCGTATGACAAATCGGCTGCAAGGCGTGCGGCGATCGCCAGACTTGGCGGCCTCGGCACGATAACGCTGATCGCTGCCGCCGCACTGGGTACGCTCGCCCTGAGCTTTGCGGCCAACCGATCGCTGATAGCCTCCACAACTCTTGCCATGAGCCAGTATCGCGAGACGGCGGCCCCATTGCTCAAGACGGCCACGGTTACCGATGTCGACCTTGAAAACGTCATCGGCCCGCTCGACCAGTTGCGCGATCTGCCGGCCGGGTTCGAAACCGGCGACCTGCCGACACCGATCGAGGAGACGTTCGGCCTCAGTCAGCGTGAGAGACTTCTTTCGGCATCCAAAACGGCCTACCGGCAGGCGCTGGAACGAATGTTCCGATCGCGCCTGCTAATCCAGGCCGAGCGGACGATCCAGTCCAAGATGGCCGATCCCGTCGCGCTCTACGAACCGTTGAAAATCTATCTGATGCTTGGCGGCAAGGCACCGAAGGTCGATGACGCGTTGATCGTTTCCTGGATGAAGCAGGATTGGGAGCAGAACCGATATCCAGGCGAAAACAACCGCGAAGGACGCGAGCAACTCGAAAAGCACCTGCGCGCCATGCTGGCATTGGACGACGCCTACGATCCCGTCTTCGAACTCAACCAGCCGCTTGTTGAAGCCGCTCAACGTTCTCTCGGGCGTATGAGCCTTGCCGATCGAGCTTCGGCTTTGATCAAGTCGGCGACATACGCGGCCGCGCTGGACGATTTTTCCGTATCCCAGAAAGGTGGGCCGGAAGCGCAGCTGCTGTTCGAGTGTATCGATGGCAGCGATCTGTCAGGGCTTCGTGTTCCCGGAATCTACACCCATTCCGGCTTCAACACCTTCTATCTCCGGCAACTTTCGCGCATTGCGCAGATGCTTGTCGACGAGCAGTGGGTTCTCGGCGGCGGCGGCGAACAAGGCGACATCAACCAGCAATTGCTCAAGCTCGGCCCCGAGCTTCTCGATCGCTACGGCAAGGAGTTCGCGGCCTCGTGGAACGGCGTTCTCGACCAGTTGAAATTCAAGGCGATGCTGACGGACAAGCCGCACTACATCACGCTTTCAGCCGCTGCCTCCCCAAGCTCACCGATGAACCAGCTCTTTGCGGCGATCGCCAACGAAACAGCTCTGACGTGGGACCCAGGTGACGGCAATGGTCCCGGCACCGAGATCGAAGCAGGCACAGCTCAGAACCCGCCGCGCAACGCCGCGGATCTGGCCAAGGGCCTGGCCCGCATCGGCATACAAATCGCCACCGGCAAATCGCAAAGCCGCGCCGGCACGGGGGCCGCCGACGCAACGAACCTCAATCCAGGTGCAAACATCGAAGCGCAGTTCAGACCATTCCAGGCCCTGGTGAACGGCCCTGCCGGACACCGCCCAATCGATGCCCTGACCCAGAACTTCAGCGATATCTATCAGAGCCTGCAACTGGCGGCCGAAGTTCCTTCTCAGACGGAGCGCGTCAATTCGAACCTGCAGCTGCAGATAGCCACGCTTCGCGCCAATGTCTCGCGCCTGCCCAAGCAACTCGGCCGGATGGTCAACGCGACGGCGGATGAGTTCGAAGGCAACGTCGCCGAAACCTCGGTGACCAACTTGAACCAGATGCTAGACCAGACGGTCACCGCCCCCTGTGAAGCCGCGATCAACGGCCGTTATCCCTTCGCCGGCGACGCAACCGAGGATGTTGCGATGGCGGATTTCGCGAAATTGTTCGCCCCGGGCGGCTTGCTGGACCGGTTCTTCGCACAAAATCTCGCATCGCTGATCGACATGACCAGCCAGGACTGGAGCTGGAAACAGGATGCGCGCTTTGGACGCGACCTGTCGAAATCGACCCTGAAAGACTTCCAACTGGCCGCGGAAATCCGCCACGCCTTCTTTCCATCGGGCGGTTCGGTGCCTTCGGTCAGCATCACTTTCATACCATTCTCACTGAATGGCGATGCCGATACGGCGATACTCGATGCCGAAGGCCAGATCGTCCAGAGCAATCAGACGGGCAACGCGCCAAGCGTAGTCACCTGGCCGGGCGGTACGGCTTCCGCGTCCGCCAGCCTAAGCCTGACGCCGGAAATGCCAGGCCGCGAATCCGCCATCAAGTTCGAAGGGCCGTGGGCCCTGAAACGGCTTCTGGACAAGGCTGCCGTCACCGGCGACGACAGCAACATGCGAGCACGCTTCGTGATCGGCGGACGCGACGTTACTTATACCCTCCAGACAGGCTCAGGCTCCAACCCCTTCTTCCTCCCCGCGCTTTCCGGGTTCAGCTGTCCCAAGGCGTTTTGAGATGGGATTGATCTGCTGAGCATGGTGCCGATCCGCGGACCACACACGCTCGAACCTTAGTTTTCCTTAGTTTTCGATACTTTAATGTTCGAGCCTGTGGCAAAGTGGCGCGAGCGAGCGTCCAAAGGTGCGCCGCAGAAGGACGCTTGAAAAGCGCTTGGTGGCAAATTGAATACTGTCGCCCTTCCCATTGAAAGCTTCGGCGTGAGCCACAAGGGCTGTGTCCGTGAGCTGAATGAAGACAGCTATCTGGTCGAGCCACAAACTGGCCTCTGGGTGGTAGCCGACGGAATGGGTGGACATGACGCCGGAGAGGTCGCTTCAGCCAGTATCGTCGATCATCTGGCAACGATCGGCATTGCGAGCTCAGCACCCGATCTTCGGGCGCGCTTCGAGGACAGGCTGAGCCGGGCCAATGCCGAGATCCGCGGCATATCCGAATCTCGCGGCATAACCATCGGTTCCACCGTTGCCGCCCTGCTGGCGATGGACGGGCGGTTTGCCTGCCTGTGGGCGGGTGACAGCCGCGTCTATCTAATCCGCAACGCCTCGATCTCGCAGATATCGAGAGACCACACCGAAGTTCAGGAGCTCATCGACCGGGGTATCATCAGCGCAGCCGAAGCGCGCACCTGGCCGCGCCGCAATGTCATCACGCAAGCGATCGGCGTCAGCGACGAGATTGTCATCGATTTCCAGCAGGGCGAAATCATGCCGGGGGATATTTTTGTGTTGAGCACGGATGGGCTGACGGCGCATGTCACCGACGCCGAGATCGAGGCGGCGACGGTGTCGGCGACACCTCAGGCAGCCTGTGAGAACCTGCTCGACATGGTGCTGGCGCGCGGCGGAACGGATAACGTGACGATCGTGCTTGTAAAGATCGGAGACGGGCGCGATGGCCAATCGCCTCGTCCAGATCCGCATAGAGCGGAGGCTTGAGGCTGATGGGCGCCGACGATAAGACGCGAATATCGGGCGGCATGGCCAACACCGCCGTAGGCACGCAACTCAGCGGCATCTACGAGCTCGACGAGCGGATCGCATTCGGTGGCATGGGCGAGGTCTACCGTGGCCATAATATCCAGACCGGTGACCATGTCGCGATCAAGATCGTCTTGCCCGAGTTCGCCCGTGACCAGACGATCTTGTCGCTGTTCCGCAAGGAGGCATTGATCCTCAATCACCTGTCGCATGACGCGGTCGTGCGGTACCACGTCTTCACGATCGATCCCGGGATCGGCCGTCCCTACCTTGCCATGGAATTCGTCGACGGCGAGTCGCTGTTCGACATCATGCGACGTGGCGCGATGCCGACGGCAGATGTGCGCAAGCTCTGCCACCGCCTCGCGTCCGGCCTGAGCGCCGTGCACCAGGCGGGAGCGATACACCGCGACCTCTCCCCGGATAACATCATCCTGCCGGGAGGCCGGGTCGACCGCGCGAAGATCATCGATTTCGGTATCGCCCGGTCGGCGAGCGTGGGCGGTGAGACCCTGATCGGCGGAAAGTTCGCGGGAAAATACAACTACGTTTCACCCGAACAGCTCGGGCTCTACAGCGGCGACGTCAGTGAGCAATCCGACATCTACAGCCTGGGGCTGGTGCTGGTTGCCGCTTTGCGCGGCAAGCCGATCGACATGAGCGGATCGCAATTCGAGGTCATCGAAAAGCGCCGGACCGTGCCTGATCTTTCCGACATCGACGATGATTTTCGTGACATCGTTGAATCCATGCTGCAGCCGGATCCGCAGGACCGACCGGTCAGCATGGCGGAAATCGCCAGGATGACGCGTGACGACAACGAGGGGACAACGCCGCCGACGTCCATCACACCCCGCGATCGGCCGGCTTTGCCGCGAACTAGGGAAACCTTTGCGCCGGAGACCAAGACCCAGGCGCGGCCAACCAATGTCGAGAGGCACGACGCCGCAATCGCAACGGGTCCAGGTGGACAGCCCTTCGTCCAGCACGTGCGGCCCGCGCATTTATCCGAACGGCTGCCTCCGGCGCCCGCCGGCCTGCCGCGCGCGGTCACGGCGCATGTGCCTGGAAAATCCACAAAGACCCGAACCATGGCGATCGCTGCCTTGGCGACGCTGACTGTCGCCTCCGGCGCGGGTCTTTATCTAGGCGGCTTCATGACGCCTGCGACGCCGACGGCCGGCAAGACATCGCTTTCCGGACGGGAGTCATCAAAGCCCGCGCCAGAGCTGTCAAAGCCGCCCCCGGCGGACCCTGCCGCGAACGCCCCCGAGCCGGCAAAGGCCGTTCCGCCCGCGGAGCCGGAGGCTGGCGCACCGCCGGCTGAAAATCAGCAAGATGCGGCGACAGCTCAAAAGCCGCAGCCGGCCAAGCCCGCCGAAGTCCCCTCGCCGATCGAGACACCCCCGAAGCCAGCTACAACGGATGTGCAGCCGCCGCCCGAAAAGGCATCACCGGCAATCCAGCCGGATGCGACGGCCAGCGACAGCCAAACGTCGGCGGCACCACCTGTCACGAGCGCTCCAGCGCCGCCAGCCACCGAGAGCGTCTCGACGCCGCCGGCCAAGCCAGAGGTTGTCGAGAGCCAAAAGCCCGAGCCACAGACCAGCCAGCCGGCACCGCCCAAGGCGACCACGCCGGCGCGGGAACCCACCGCAAGCCAGACGAACGCCGAGAGTCAAAAAGCTGTGTCACCGGAAGCCAAACAGCCCGACCAGTCTGTCGTCGCGTTGAACGTGCCCAAACCAGGGGTTCCCGCGGCCGTCGACGACATCGCGCAACGGGTCTCCTGGGTTCGCGACTTCGGCGGCGGCGACTGTTTCTATGCGACCATGACGTCGGCAACCGACAAGGCCACCGCGATCGAAGGATTTGGAACTGCGGTCCAGCCATTCGAGCGCATGCTGGGCGATTTCCAGGCAAAATTCCATATCGAGCCGGACATCAGCGTCCGCCTCATCGAGCCAAGCCAATGCGAAGTCACCAATTTTCTGCGCTTTCTGGGGCAGACCGCCGCCGACAAGCCGCAGCTTGTTCTCGATCGGACGTCGGTGCCGAACGGTACGCCGATCAGCGGCACGCTGGTGACGCGCGGCGGGCTCGTTTCCAGCGTGCTGCTGATCGATCACAAAGGCATGGTGTTCAATCTCGACGAGCGCATCGTCGTAGAACCGGGCAAGGCCACTTTCAGCATCCCGATTGGTCTCGGCGCGGCCGACATAGCCGCCGGAAAGGCCGTGCCGCAGATCATAATGGTGATCACGGGGTCCCATGATATTCAGGCGGCCGCGTTCTCCACGCCGACGCCCGCCGCGGTGCTGCTCCCCAAAATTCTTGAAGAAATCGAGACCGATGGGTCTCGGTTCTCGGCCACCGCCCAGTATTTCCGGCTCGGCGGATAGCATGGGCGCCCGATGGAACTCCGCCGCTCGCGTTTGCCCCGTTCATCTGCCCACCTGCCCATAGAGCAGCATGATCCGCTTCGAGCCCTGTTTACCCTGAGAGGCCGCATGAGGCTTGCATGCATGGCGGGCGCCGCGCTGCTGGCCATGCTGTCATCCAGCGAAGCACGCGCCGAATTCACGGTCTGCAATCAGACACTCGACGTCGTCAACCTCGCCGTCGGCCAGAAGGTCGACAATGCGGACCAGACCGATGGCTGGTGGACCATCGGCGCCAATCAATGCGTGAACGTCATCCGCGAGGAACTGACGAACCGCTACATCTACATCTATGCCACGGACGTGTTCGGTCATGCGATCCTCACCGGATCGACAGAAATGTGCATCGAGCGGCGACGTTTCTCGATACGCGGCATCGATGAATGCTGGCAGCGCGGCCATATTGCGACGCGATTTCTCGAAGTCGATACGCTCGAACAAATCCGCTGGACCTTCTTCCTGACCGGAAGCAATCCGTGACGCACAATATCGACACGAGCTTCAGGCAGAAAAAGCAGGCGCGCGCCGCCCTTCGCAGGCGCACGCTATGGCGCAGGCTTATCGCCGGCCTCGCGGTGGTTCTCCTGCTTTCGATCGCCGCCGGTTTCTACCTCACCGCGGACTATTGGTCGTTCGGCGACGAAGACGAGGAGTTGCACGCGGTCGAAGGCGCGGACGATGTGCCGGCCGATGCATCCGTCTATGTGCCGGCCATCATCGACCTTGCCGGGGATCCGCTGTGGATCACGCTGGCGCCCGATGCCGGCGCCGCAACGAAAGGCCGAACGATGCCGCGCCCGGCGGAACTCGATCAGGCCGGCGTTTCTCCCCAAATCGAAATTCTGTCCGACGTCATGCTTAGCGCCAGCGAAAAATTCATGACGACGATACCGTCGACGCAGGAGGATTTCGCATTCTTCCAGGCGCAGAGAAAGACCGCTGCCGCGCCATCCGGCGATCTGCAGAACGATCTTGAGCCATCGCCCACCGCAGAGGAACCCGCGGCAGTTCCGGACCAGAAGGCGGACGACGATGATCCCGAAGCCGGCTGGGGCGAGACAATCGATGCGGGCGACGCAGCCCTTCCCGCATTCCAGAAGACCCAGATCGAAAACAACACCAGCGTCGCGGTCGTCACGAATGATTATCAGCGGTTCGAGGCGACCGAGGACACGTTCGTGAAGATCCTCAACGACCGCAGCCTGGACAGTGTTGTGCTTGATGCGCATTTCTCCGCCGATGATGCCAAGCTGGCAGGCGAGGCCCTGAAGACACTTTTCAATCGGGACAGTCTGGAACCGGGTTATGTCGTTGCCATGCGCGGTTTCAGGCCGAGCCGCGGGACGACCACGATGTCCCTCATGCAGGTTTCGATCTACGCCAGGAACGTGTTTGTCGGCACGCTAACGCGCAACGCCGCCGGCGCGTTCGTGTCGGGAGTCGATCCCTGGGTCCGCGAAGACCTGTTCAATTATTCGGGCGCACAGGCGGAAGGCACGCACAAAAGGCAATATCGTCTGCTCGACGCGATCTACTCGACGGCGGCCCGCAACAATGTCCCGACCGGTGTGATCGGCGAAGCGATCATGTATCTCTCGAGAGGACAGGACCTGGACGCCTTTGCAAGCGAGGACCAGCGCCTCGTGCTGATCTATTCGCAAACGCCGCGCGGCAAGGACGAGGGTGCCGGGCGGGTGCTGTATGTGGGCGTCCAGGGCACCGAAAAAAACCTCGATTGTTTCGTCTTCCAGCAGAGCGACGGCCAGTTTGCTTGCGTCACCGGTGACGATCAGGTTCGCTCGCTGACGGTGACCAACGGCATGGTCACGCCGGTCAACGGCGTCATGACTTCGACCTTCGGGCCACGCAAGCATCCAATCCTCGGGATCGTTCGCCTCCACAAGGGCGTCGACTGGGCGGCTCCGGTGGGCACGCCGATCGCAGCGGCCTTCGATGGCGAGATCAGCTTCCAGGGTGATGGAGGCGGCTATGGCAATCTGGTGAAGATTTCACACGGAAACGGACGCGAGACGCGCTATGCGCATATGCAGAAATTTGCAATCGAGGCTGGTGTCGGCACCAAGGTGAAAGCCGGCAATATCATTGGCTACATCGGCACCACCGGCCTTTCGACCGGGCCACACCTGCATTTCGAACTATATCAAAATGGCGTGGCCATAGACCCCTTGGGCACGGTTACCGCGATCGCTTCGGACGATTCCGCTGTCGAAACGCTCACCGACCGCATCGTTCATGTCGAAAGTGGCGGCAGCGCTCGCGCCAAGAACCCGAATTCTTCAGCGACCGGCGCCGGCCAGTTCATAACGAAAACCTGGATCAGGATGATGAACACGTACCGCCCGGAACTTGCGCGCTCGCTGTCGACCGCCGACCTGCTCGCCCTGCGCTACGACGCCACGATCTCGCGTGAGATGGTGCGCAATCTGGCGCGCGAAGGCGAGGCCTATCTTCGGGCGCGCGGTCACCAGATCACGGCCGGACGGCTGTATCTCTGTCATTTCTTGGGAATGGAAGGCGCGCATCAGGTGCTGTCGGCGACAGGTTCGGCGCAACTGAGCGCCGTGCTGGGTTCGGCCGTCATCCAGGCCAACCCGTTTCTCACCGGCAAGACAGCCAGCTATGTGGCGGACTGGGCAGAGAGGAAAATGGGCCAAAAGCTGAGCCGCGTGGCCACCGACGCCAGCCCGCAGACAACAACCACGGAGATCCGCCAGACATCGCCGGAGTTCGAAAAATACAAACAGGCCGTCACGGCCCTCATAGGCTCGATTCAGAATACGCTTTGAACCTGGCCGCGAGTGTTTCAGACTGTTGATGTTCCCCATCCCGATATCACCGGGATGGAACGGGCTTTAGAGCGGTTCACCGTTTCACGGAGACGACGAACCGCTCGCTCTCTTTGTTTTAACGCAATTCCGGACGGAAAACCGTTTCACACGTTTCCTGGAACTGCCCTATTGCGTCTTTATCCGCATTTCCACGCGGCGGTTCATAGGATCGTACGGGTTTGAGCTGCGCGGATTTTTTTCGCCCATGCCGATCGCATTGATGCGCGCGGTCTCAATGCCGCTGGCTGTCAGGAAGGTCGCCACCGATTGCGCTCGTCGTTGCGACAGGCCTTCGTTGTAATGCACGGTGCCGGTGGCGTCGGTGTAGCCTTCGACGACGAAGTTGAACGTGCGCAGCCGATTGTCCTTTAGGGCCTTAGCGAATTCGGTGAGTTCAGCGCGCGCAGTCGTGTCGAGCTCGGCCGAATCCAGCCCGAAATTGACCAGCATGTCGAGGCTGGATTTTCCTGCTGGCGCGTCATTTGCCTTGGTCTTGCTTTTGCACTCCTCCTCGGAGCCGACACAAATTCCTCGCGACTTGCCGAGATCGGCCGCACCGGCAAAAAACTTCACAATGTCTTCTGATTTCTGAACAGGGTCGGCGGAAGCGTGGGTCGAGCAAAACACGACCGCCAACACAAAAGCTGAACTGCTCCACTGCATAGCGGCTCCTCCTGTTTGAGCAATCCGATTTTGATCATCACGATCATACCAAATTCCAAGGCGACTGTCTGTCGACAAAACACCTGGGGTACGACAATGCCGAGAGTTGTCGGCGCGTCACAGGATGAGACTTGACCCGCGCCGCGCGTGAGGCTTGAGTGGCCAAAGCTCCTCGATGAAAGCGTGGCGGTCATGGCCAATGGGCTCCGGTTCAAAACGGCACGGGATCTTTTCATGGCCTGTCCCGCTGTTGGCCGGGACATGAGAGCCCTTCCAACCGACCAGCGCTCGATCGAGTTCTGCCGCGACCTCCTCGCCGGGCGTGTTCCCGAGGAAGCGATTACATTTTGTGCCTACCTGCTTCCCGAGCGGGCCGCGGTCTGGTGGGCTCATGAATGCCTGAGCCACCTGACCGACCTGTTCGATCAGAACGATCACGAGTTGCTCGCGCTTGTCCGCGACTGGGTGGGTGAACCGGACAGCCCGCATCATCGGGCAGCAGTCAGTGCGGCCGCGGCGACACAGCCAACGACGCCGGTCGGCTGGATTGTCCTGGCCGCGGGATGGCGTGACAATGGTTCGGCCAGGGCCGCGACGATGGTATCGGCCCTGCAACCATTTCCTGCCGCCCATGCGGTCAATGCCGGGATTCTGACCGGACTGGCACGTGTCGCGCTCGCCGACAGGTTTGCCGTTCTTTCGGCCTTTGTCGAAATGGGCATCCAGATGGCCGAGATCGAGGCGCTGCGCCAATCAGCGGATGCGTATTAAAGCATTCACCCCGGCACAAATTGGATGGATGCCATCAATGCCCTGCCTTACTTGCAGCCACCTTGAGCCCATTTGGCCAGCGCCACCTTGAAGCGTGTTCCAAGCGGATGCTGCAAGCGCAAAACAGAGACATCGTTGGAGGCGAAATTTTTCGCCTGTTCGCACAGCCGGGTCTCGTTCCACTGATGGCAGCCATCGCAGTGCTTGCCTTCCCATACCGACTTGTCGAGCCCCTCCACCGGACTGAAGCGTGGCTTGCCCTTGATGAGCTCGGCAATGCTCTTGCCGTCGATTTCCGGATCGCCAAAATCGATGGGGTGGTCGAAAAAGATGGGGTCGTCCGAGGCAAGCTTCGGGATCTTTTGACGAAGCACATTGAGTGCGAGTTGGGCGTCGTCACCGGAGCCGGCCGGATTTGCCGTGGCGTTGCGCCCATCCGAGCCACCTTCCGGTTGCGGAGCGCTCGCCTCGCCGACGATCAGCGGCGCGTTGAGATCGATCTTGTGCAGGACGACCTCGGTGGTCAGCGAGACATTGGTCCAGGGGCGCTGTTTGCCGGCGGTTGCCTTGAAGACATCGGCGGTAACGCGGTTCATCGCTTCGGTGATGGAAACATTCGTTTCGCCCATATGCGCGAGCAGCGCCGAAGCAAACGGCGAATGTTCGCCCGACCCGTCATAGGCGACCTGATCAGGACTGGTGGCGAACACGACAAGCGTCCCCGCGCCACCATTCTCGATTGGAATTTCGGCAAGGCCGCTCCTTGCTTCCTTGACGCCGGCGGTCTTTGCCAACACATCGGCAAGCGGATTGTCACGGCAGGCGTCGAGGAAAATCAGCCTTATGCTGGTCTCGCGTGACATCTGCCGCAAGATGAAATCCACGGGTACCGCCTCGAAGTCGAGCGAGGTCTCGTCCTCAAGTGCTGCATCGACCGGAAGAAGGTAGTTGCTGCCTGAAACCTGCAACCCATGGCCGGCATAGAAGAACAGGGCGATGTCGGCGCCGCGAACCTGCTTGGCGAACTGCGCAATCGTCGTCTGGGTCTGCAATTTGGTCAGGTCGAAGCCGGAAACGACTTCAAAGTCCAGGTTCTTCAGGCGTTCGGCCATGGCCTGGGCGTCGCGTACCGGATTGGTCAGCGCCGGGGCATGCTGATACCTGGAGTTGCCAAGGACCAACGCGACATGGCGTTCGGCATTGGCGGCCGACAAAGTCAAAAGCAATGCCAGTGCTGCAAGCCCGATGCCGCGCATAAGGCCACCACAACGGGCGATCAGATCGAAACCCACCGGGACAACGGACCCTTCCTCAGTTGACGAGCTTGGTAGCGGAAAACTCGATCCGCCGATTGAGTGCCTTGTTCTTTGGCGTGTCGTTGGCGGCAACCGGCCGCTCCTCGCCGTAGCCGGTCGCGGCGATCTGCGTGCGAGGAATGCCGGCGGCAACAATGGCCTCGGCAACCGCCTCGGCCCTCCGCTCCGACAAGCGCTTGTTCTCGACAGGCGACCCATCGGAATCGGTATGTCCGGAAACCTCGACCTTCAGGCCCGGGCACTTGCCAACGACACCGACGACCTCCGCAAGTAGCGGGCGGCTTTGGGTATCGAGCCGCGCGCTCGCCGTTCGAAAGTAGATAGCCCCAGTTCGGGAGAGCACCGCAAACCGGTTGAGGCACTCCTCGTCGCTGAAGTTCGTCTTCGCGGCATCGGTGGCGACGGGTCCGACGTCGGCGGTCTTCGCCGCAACAGGCTGGACAGCAGCCGGCTTGCTGCCGTCGGCGGTGAACACGAAATCGAACGACACCGATGCGGTCGGAACAATGTTGGTCACATTGGCCGCCTGCTGGAGTTTGTCGACATTCGGCAACAGCCCGAAGTCCTCCACATGCACGGCGACAGGGGCCTCCGAAGCGACCGACACCATGTTGTCGCTGATCATGGTCACCACGACGTTTGCCTCGAGGTCCTTGTCGACTCCGTGCAGGTTGAGACGAAACGGAAGCACAGTCTTCACACGTCGCTTGGTCGCCAGGTCGGCAAACGCCGCGGGATCCACCTTCGCGGTTAGTTCGGCGGTCGGAAACTTGAATGTCTCGAAGAACAGGAACCGCATGCGGACATTGCGAAGATCGACCCCCGTATCGACCGAATTGAGATCGAAGGTGACTTTGGCATCGCCCGCCGTAGTAAGGCTGCCGGAAATGTTCCTGATCTTGTTGGTTTCGACGATCGTGTTCTTCTTGACCGACTGATAGGTGAGCACCGACGCGGTGGGATCGAGCGTCCAGTTCGCCTGTGCGTTCGCGGTTCCCAGTCCGGGCAAGAGCAACACGGACAGCGCAACGATCAAGCCAAGCGTGTTTATGGTGAGCCAGCGTCTCGACCGTGTTTTCCACCAGAACCCGACGACTTCGAACATGGAACCCCCTGCCCGCGACAACAGACTTCCGTATCGACATCACACCATGCGGTGCGGCCAGAGAGCATAGAACACTTGTTCTCGCTTGGCGAGCATCTCCGCTGACCGTTGTCGGTAGCACGCGATATGTCCGGTTTAGGTAGCACACGATCTGTCCGGTAAGTCTCGACCTTTTAAACGGGGTCAGGATGCGCCGGTCGGAAGCCAATCAAGGTGTGCGAATGATCAAGTTCCGAGACGTATTGAGCCGCTATGAGGCTTTGGAGTTCAACCAGATGGAGGCTGCGCAGTTGCTGGGTCTGAGCGAGCGAACCTTCCGGCGCTGGTGCGGCCGGTATGAAGAGGCTGGGGAGGCCGGCTTGTTGGACCGGCGTCTTGGCAAGGCGTCTGGCAAACGGGTTCCGCTGGACCGGGAGTTTGAGGTCGAGACCCTCTACCGGACGCGCTACAGCGGGTTCACGGCCAAGCATTTCCACGAACTTGTGGTGCGCGATCATCGGTTCAGCTGGAGTTACACCTGGACGAAGGCGTTCCTGCATTCGAAAGGCCTTTTGACCAAGGCATCCAGGCGTGGAGCACACCGGCGCAAGCGGCCGCGCCGACCCTTGCCGGGGATGATGCTGCATCAGGATGGCTCGCGCCACATCTGGCTCGGCGGCCAACCGGCGCTCGACCTCATCGTCACGATGGACGATGCGACGAACACCATCTATTCGGGCTTTCTGACCGAGAAGAAGGGACGGCTTCGACGTTTCGGGCTTTGGAGGAGGTGTTTGGCGGCCATGGTCTGGCGTTGAGCCTCTATACGGATCGAGGCAGCCACTATTTCCATACGCCGCAGGCTGGTGGAAAAATCGACCGGACAAAGCTGACCCAGGTCGGTCGCGCGTTGGCCCACCTTGGCGTCGAGCATATCGCGGCCTATTCGCCGCAGGCACGCGGTCGTTCGGAGCGGGTTTTCCAAACCTTGCAAGACCGGCTGACGAAAGAGCTGGCGTTGGCCGGGATCGCCACCATAGAGGAGGCCAACAGCTTTCTGCGCGACGTTTATATTCCGGCCCACAACAAGCGCTTCGCCGTCAAGCCCGAACAGGAAGGCTCAGCCTTCGTCGCCATTCCCGGCGTCGATCTGGGCGAGATCCTGTGCATTCAGGAGGAGCGCCAGGTCGGCAACGACAATTGCGTCTCGTTCAATCGGCTGAAGCTGCAAATTCCCGAAAGCCCGCTACGGCCCCATTTCGTCAAGGCGACAGTCAAGGTGCGCCGCTATCAGGACGGCGCCTATGCAATCTTCCACGGGCCTCGCTGTCTGGGCCGCTACGACCACAATGGAATAGCCCTACAGACACAAAAAGCCGCTTGAACCCGCTCGGCGGCCAGAAGAACAAAACCAGAAGCAGCGGACAACTCGTGTGCTACCTAAACCGGACAACTTAATTCGCTATCGACAGCATCTCCGCTGACCGTGTGGTGGTGCGGCCCAGGTGATGTGAATTTCAGATCTGTGACAATCGCCGGAGCCATCAGCTAGAAGGCGATCTTCAGTCCGAGCTTGGCGCCGATGGTGGAACTGTCTGAAGACGCCTTGCCACGGACTTCGCCGTTGACGGTGGTCGAGT